>CAITAM010000396.1 GCA_903890265.1 uncultured Pseudomonadota bacterium
AGGGTGTGGTGGCCGAGCCGCCGCACGTTTTTTTCGTGATGGTGGGGCCCGCCGCGGAACGTTTGGGCCTGCGCCTTGCCGAACGGCTGAGGGATGCGTGGCCCGCGCTTCGGTTAGAGGCCGGGCTCGGCGGCGGCAGCTTCAAATCGCAGTTTCGCCGCGCCGACAAGAGCGGGGCGACCCTGGCGCTGGTGCTGGGTGAGGGCGAGGTCGAGCGGGGCGTGGTCGCCCTGAAGCCGCTGCGCCTCGGCGGTGACCAGGAAGAGGTCGGGCTCGACGCGCTCGCCGCGCGGGTCGGCGCCAGACTCGGGCTGAATTAGTTCCGTTCTTTACTGGGGTCGGTCGGAGCCCCAGAATCCGGGTCCCCGCCGGCCGGCCGGCGGGGGCGACCGGCCGGTCGGCGCCCGGCAGTGACAAGCGAAGCGGTCGGCCCGTTGGGCACCGCCTGGAGAGAGACGTGGAAGAGTACGTATCGGAAAGCCAGCAGATCGAGCAGCTGAAGCGCCAGGCCGCCGAAAACGGGCCGTGGCTGCTCGCGGGCGTCGCGCTCGCGGCGCTCGCCGTGTTCGGCTACGGCCAGTGGCAGCGCTGGCAGGAGTCCAAGCTGCTGCGGGCCAGCGCACGCTACGGGCAGGTGCTTGAGTCGCTGGCGAAGGACGACCGGCCGGGCGCCGTGAAACTGGCCGACGGACTGCGGGCGGATTACGCGCGCACGCCGTACGCCGATCAGGCCGACCTCGCGGTTGCCCGCGCGCTCGTGGAGGCAGATGACCTCAATGCCGCCGAGACGCGCCTCGAGGCCGTGGTTCGTGACACGACCGATGACGCCCTGCGGGTGCTCGCCCGGTACCGCCTCGCCCGCGTGCAGCGTGCCGAGGGCAAGGCGGATCTCGCGCTGAAGACGCTGGATGCGGGTCCGGCGCTCGGTTTTGAGAGCGCGTTCGCCGAACTGCGCGGCGACATCGCCGCCGATCGCGGTGACCGCGGCGCGGCGGTGAAGTTCTACACCACCGCGGCCGGCGGCATTGCCGACGGACTCGTGTCGCGCGAAGCGCTCGAGATGAAGCTCACCGCGCTCGGCGCCGCGCTGCCCGCGGACGCCACCGCCGGGGGCGCCGCGGGCGGAGTCCGTCCGTGACGGCCATGCGCCGCCTGGCGCTGGCGCTGGCCGTGCTCGGGACGGTCCTCGGCGCGTGCTCGAAAGACAAGGACGTCGAGCCGCCGATGACGCTGGTCGGCTTTACGCAGACGCTCGATGTACGGCGCGCCTGGGACCTGTCGGTCGGCGACAAGGATCGCCGCCTGCGGCTGGCCTTGAGTCCCGCGATCGACGACGGCCGGGTCTACGCCGCCGGCCACGGCGGCGCGGTCTTCGCGGTCGACGCCAAGACCGGCAAGGTGCTGTGGCGGTCGGCCACCAAGTTGCCCCTGTCGGCCGGCCCGGGGGTCGGCAACGGGCTCGTGGTGGCCGGGGCCAGCGACGGCAGCGTGGTGGCGCTCGACGCCGCGACCGGCGCCCGGCGCTGGTCGGTGCGGGCCTCCGGCGAGGTGCTGGCGGCGCCCGCCGTGTCGGACCAGTCGGTGATCGTGCGCACCGTTGACGGCCGGGTCCGGGCGTTCGCTGTCAGCGACGGGCACGAGCAGTGGAGCGCCGAGCAGACGGTGCCCAGGCTCTCGCTGCGCGGCACGGCGCCGCCGGTGATCGCCGGTGATTCGGTGGTCTGCGGCTTCGACGACGGCCGGGCCGTCGCCTACGGCCTCGCCACCGGGGACCGGCTCTGGGAGTCCGCCGTCAGTACCTCGCGCGGCAAGACCGAAATCGAGCGGCTGAACGATATCGACGGCGCGGTCCGGGTCTCGGGGCGCGACGTGTTTGTCGTCGGCTTTCAGGGCAAGCTCGCCATGCTCGCCCTCGACTCGGGCCAGGTGTGGTGGTCCCGTGACCTCTCAAGCTACCGCGGCCTCGCCCTCGGCGAGGAGGCCATCTACGTCGCCACCGCCGACGGCCACGTGCAGGCGCTCAGGCGTCGGGACGGCACGTCGCTCTGGACCAATGAACAGCTCCTGCGACGCGGGCTGACGGCGCCGGCCATCGACGGCGACTCGATCGTCGTCGCGGACTTCGAGGGTTACCTGCACTGGATTGACCGCGCGACGGGCGCGCTGGCAGCCCGGGTCCAGACCAAGAAGGGCCCGGTCACCAACGGACCGGTCGCGGCCGACGGCTACGTCTACCTGCAGACGGATGGCGGCCGCGTGTTTGCCTACACCACCCGGGCCAACGGCCGCGAGGCCGTTGCGGCGCCGACCGGTGCGTCTGCGCCGGCCGGGCAGAAGGCGGCCGCGCCGGCATCGAAGCCCGCCGAGCGAGTGCCCGGCAACCTGCCGTCCGACCTCTCGCCGGTCGGGCGTTAGGCGCGCCGCGGCCCGCCGCGCATGCTGCCCGTCGTCGCACTGGTAGGCCGGCCGAACGTCGGCAAATCGACGCTCTTCAACGTGCTGACGGGCACGCGTGATGCGCTCGTGGCCGACCTGCCCGGCCTCACCCGTGACCGGCAGTACGGTTACGGCCAGGTCGGCGGGCGCTGCATCGTGATCGATACGGGTGGGCTGGTGGAAAGCCCGGTCGGCATCGAAACCCTGATGCTGAAGCAGACGCTGAAGGCGATCGAGGAAGCCGACGTCGTGCTGTTCGTGGTCGACGTGCGCAGCGGCGTCACGCCGACCGACGAATTTGTCGCCGGCAGCCTGCGCCGCTCCGGCAAGCCGATCGTGCTCGTGGCCAACAAGGCCGAGGGGCGGGACCCTGACATGGCCGTGGCCGATTTCCACGGTCTCGGCCTCGGCCAGCCGATCGCGATCTCGGCGGCACACCGGGTCGGCGTGGCGGGGCTGATGGAGCACGTGCTCGAGGGGCGAACGCCGGAGCTGTCCGTCGAGCCCGAGGCACTCGATGATCCCGATCGCGAGGATCCCGGGTTCGATGACGCCGGCTTGGCCGACGACGACTCCGCCGGCGACGCCGAGGGCGGTGAGGGCGCCGACGACGAGGGGGCGACGCCCTCGAAGGAACTCGCGCACGACCGGGCAAAGGCGAAGGAGCCGATCCGGATCGCGGTCATCGGTCGCCCGAACGTCGGCAAGTCGACGCTGATCAACCGCCTGGTCGGCGAGGAACGGGTGGTGGCCTTCGACCAGCCCGGCACGACGCGCGATACCGTGCACGTGCCGTTTGCCTTTCAGGGGCAGGACTACGTCCTGATCGACACGGCGGGCGTGCGGCGCCGGGCCCGCGTCGAGGAGGTCATCGAGAAGTTCAGTGTCGTGAAGACGCTGCAGGCCATCGACGAGGCGCACGTCGTGCTGGCGGTGCTCGATGCGCACGAGACGGTGGCCGACCAGGACGCCTCGCTGCTCGGCCTGTGTGCCGACCGCGGCCGGGCGATGGTGATCGTGGTCAACAAGTGGGACGGCATCGATCCGCACCAGCGCGATCACATCCGCAACCAGATGTCGCTCCGGCTGTCCTTCCTCGACTACGCGCCGGTGCACCATATTTCGGCGCTGCACGGCAGTGGCGTCGGTCTCCTGCTGCGCTCG
>CAITAM010000397.1 GCA_903890265.1 uncultured Pseudomonadota bacterium
CCGGCGTTGACGGCCAGTGAGGTCAGGGCGCCCGCGAGGCCGGGCGGCAGGCCGGTGCCGGTGGCCCAGCCCGGCGTGCGCGCCGCGACGGCGTGCAGCGGCGGCAGGCCGTGCACCAGCAGGCCGCCACCGACCAGGAACATCGCCGCGGTGCCGACGACCGCGAGCAGACGCAGGAGGCGCGGCGCGAGGCCGAGCAGCGCGCGGCCGGCGAGGCGGGTCACGAACCCCCACGGCGCCGGCGGCGTGCGACGGCTGAGATACAGGCCCGCGTCATCGAGCTTGACGATGAATGCCACCAGCCCGTACACGCCGACCGTCATCAGCAGCCCGACGAGGAACAGCACCGCGACGCGCTGGCCGAGCGTGGCGTGGGTCAGCGTGCCGAGCGCGATGACGAGGATCTCGGCCGACAGCACGAAGTCGGTGCGCACGGCGCCGTCGATCCGCTCGCGCTCGCTGCGCCCGGCCGTGGGCAACTCGGGCGCGTGCGGCCGCGCGAGCAGTTTCTCCGCGCCCTCGAAGCACAGGTACAGGCCGCCCAGCATCAGGAGCGGCAGGATGGCGGCGGGGATGACCGTCGCGAGCAGGATCGCGGTCGGGACGAGGACGAGCTTGTTGCGCAGCGAGCCCTTCGCCACCGCCCAGACCACCTTGAGTTCGCGGTCGGCCGCGACGCCGGTCAGCTGCTCGGCATTGAGCGCGAGGTCATCGCCGAGCACTGCCGCCGACTTGGAGGCCGCCACCTGGGTCATGACCGAGACGTCATCGAGGGCCGAGGCGATGTCGTCGAGCAGAAGCAGCAGGCTGGCGGCGGCCACGCGTCCTCCCTTTGGCGGCGTGCAGAGGCCTGGATGGTTAGCGAACGGGCCCGTGCCGGCCCGTGCCGGCGCGGCGTTGAGCAAAGCGGCGCGTGTCCCGGGTGTCAGCCGAGCCGCAGGTCGTAGCGCCAGGGGCGCTGCTTCACCACGCTGAGCGTCGCCGCCGCGGGGTGCGCCGGGTTGATCAGGACGTTGTCTTCCTCCGGCACCACGATCGACGGCACCACCGCGAGCAGGCTGCGGCCCGCCTCGAGCCAGGCCGTGCCCCAGTCGAGCGACACGAGGCCCGCCGGCACCGCGTCCCAGCCGACGTGGGCCCGGGCCTCGCGGTCAAAGGTGACGCGCGCCTGCCACGCCTCGTCCGGGAGGGTGAACTCGACGAGGTAGCGGTTGAGCGGCAGCGGCACCGCGCCACCGAGGTGGACGAGGGTCTCGAGGCAGGCCAGCGCCCGCGACGTGGACGTGTAGAGGACCGCCCGGCCCTCGCGGTTCCAGCGACCGCTGGTCAGTGCCGCCCCCTGGCCGGAGCGGTCGTCGGCGCCGTAGTCGGGGGTGTCCGTGCCGATCCGCCAGACCCGCCGCGCCATCAGCCGTAGGCACCCGACTGCTGCCGGGCGAGGAGGTTACGGACGAGGCCGCGACCGTCCGCGGTGTCCATGAGGTCGCCGGGCCGGCGTCCCGCGAGCGCCGGGTGCGGCGCCTCGAGCCACGCCGCGATCCAGTGCGCGCCGTCGAAGTCCGCGGCCGACCCGGACTCGCGCACCAGGCTCTCGGCCTGGCCCACGAGCTCGGCGAAGCCGACCAGGCGTTCGCTTTCGGACGGGTTCAACAGCTCGCGTCGCGCCACCTTGCGGTCGACCGTGGCCCGCGCGAGCCCGGTCATGCCGTAGAACCGCTCCTTGGCAAGACCGAGATCCCGGGTGACCGTGGTGACGAAGCTCGCCGGCACGCCGGCCTTCACGATCTCGACCCGATCGAGCGCGTTCGCCTCGTAGAGCGCCCGGCCGGCATCGCTCAGCGAACCCCACTTCGGGGCCCGCGACTTGCGCGCGGGGAGCACGTCGGCGGCACGGCGTACCATCGGGCGGGTCCTGCTCAAATGAGTCAATGATTCTGCTCAATGTAGCAAGTCGTGGCCCGGACGTCCACCGCACTTGCAGCCCGCGGGCGGCGCGGCGCACACTTAGCCCATGACGGCGTATCTGAAGGCACGGCGGCACCGGGCGGCGCGGCAGGCGCTCGTCCTCGCGCTCCTGCTCGCCACCGTCGCGCGCGGCCTGGTGCCGGTCGGATTCATGCCGATGGCGGTCGCCGGCCACGCGCAGATGATGTTCTGCAGCGGGCACATGGACGGTGCCGGCGCGCGGCAGGAGGCCCCGGACCCGGCGGCCCCCGCGAGCCACGATTCGCCCTGCGCCTACGCGGTCGGCGCCGGCGGCGCGCCGC
>CAITAM010000398.1 GCA_903890265.1 uncultured Pseudomonadota bacterium
GACCCGGCGCCAATCCCGACCTCGACCGGCTCGAGCGGGAACTCGGCGAGCTGCTCGGCACGACCGCGCGAATCGACCACACGCGCAGCGGAAGCGGACAGCTCGTGCTGAAGTATGGGAACCTCGACGCCCTGCAGGGGCTGCTCGACCGGCTCGGCTATCACGAATAGCGGCGGATCGCGGCAATGCCCGCCGCGGCTACCCGCGTTGCAACATTCACCACACAGACTCGCCCGCGGGCGAGAACGGGGAGGGCATGGTGTCCACGATCGTAAGGAAGGCCCTGGTGCTGCAGGGTGGCGGTGCGCTCGGTGCCTACCAGGCGGGCGCCATTGAAGGACTGACCGAGCACGGGATCGCCCTCGACTGGGTCCTCGGGACGTCCATCGGTGCGATCAATGCCGCGCTCTACGCCGGCAACGAGCCGGAGCGGCGCCTGGCGAGACTGGCCGAGTTCTGGCGCCGGGTCGCCATGCAGGCGCTGCCTCTGCCGTTCGGACCGACACCCGCCACCAGCCGCTGGCAGCGGGCCCAGGCGCTGCTCAGTGCCATGGTGCTCGGCGTGCCGAACTTCTTCGGTCCGCGCGCCGGGTCCGTCTGGTGGGACTGGAGTCAGGACGTGCCGCCGACCGAGGCCAGCTTCTACACGACGCAGCCGCTGAAGAAGACACTCGAGGAACTGATCGATTTTGACTACCTGAACTCCGGCGCGGTGCGCTTCTCGGCAACCGCCGTCGACGTCGAGTCCGCCGAGCTCGTGGTCTTCGACAACACCAGCCGCCGGATCGACGTCCGTCACATCCTCGCGAGCGGCGCGCTGCCACCGGGGTTCCCGGCCGTGTCCATTGACGGGCGCCTGTACTGGGACGGCGGGGTCTATTCCAATACGCCGCTCGACCTGCTGCTGTCATCGACCGAGCGGACCGATACGCTGTGTTTCGTTGTCGACCTGTGGCAGCAGCGCGCCAAGGCGCCCAAATCGATCAACGCGGTGTTCAGCCGCCAGAAGGACATCCAGTACGGCAGCCGCGCGCGCGAGCAGCTGGAGCTGCACCGCCGCATCCAGAACATGCGCCGCGCGATACGCCACCTGATCGACCACGTGCCGAGCGAACTGCGCGACCCGGCCGAGTTCGAGGCCATGTCCATGCTCGGCTGCTCCAGCATCATTCACGTGGTGAATCTCGGTCTGCACTCGGAGCCCGCCGAGGACCAGAACAAGGACGTCGACTTCGACGCGGCGAGCATTGCCAGGCGGCGGCGGCTCGGCCACGACGACGCGATCGCCGCGGTGGGCAAGAAACAGTGGCTGCGCAAGCTGCCGCCGCACGTCGGTTTCGCCGTCCACTCCGCTCACGACCACAACGACTGCTAACCCCAAGGAGACAAAGTCATGTCAGTGACAGGAAAGGTCGCGCTCATTACCGGTGCTGCGAGCGGTATTGGTCTTGAGATCGCCAAGGAATTTGCGGCGGCAGGAGCCAAGGTGGCCATCGCCGATCTCGCCCTGCCGGCCGCCGAAGCCGCCGCCGCCGCGATAGTGGCCACGGGCGCCGAGGCGATGGCGGTGGCCATGGACGTGTCCTCGGAGGCCGCGGTGGATGCCGGCGTTGCCGCGATCGTCGCCCGCTTCGGCCGGGTGGACGTACTCATCAGCAACGCGGGGATCCAGACGATCAGTCCGATCGTCGATTTCAAGCTCGACGACTGGAAGCGGCTGCTCGCCATTCACCTCGACGGCGCGTTCCTGACCACGCGAGCCTGCATGCGCCAGATGATGAACACCGGCGGTGGCACGATCCTCTACATGGGCTCGGTCCACTCGCACGAGGCATCGCCCCTGAAATCCGCCTACGTGACCGCCAAGCACGGCCTCCTGGGACTTGCCCGTGTCGTGGCCAAAGAGGGCGCGGCGCACGGTATCCGCGCCAACATCATCTGCCCGGGCTTTGTTCGCACGCCGCTGGTCGACAAGCAGATTCCCGAGCAGGCGAAGGCGCTCGGCATCAGCGAGGCGGACGTCATCAAGAACGTCATGCTGAAGGAGACCGTCGATGGCGAGTTCACGACCGTCGCCGACGTGGCACGGACGGCGCTCTTCCTGTCGGGCTTTGAGTCGGCGGCGCTGACGGGTCAGTCGATCACCGTCAGCCACGGCTGGCACATGGGCGGCTGAGCCCGCGGCGCGGGTTTCGGCACGAAACCCGGCGCCCCGCGGGCGCCGGGTTCAGAATTCGACGTGGAACCCGCCGGTGATCATCGAGAACAGGCCGTTGGCGCTGCCGGTCACGCGGCTCGAACCGACGTTCGGGTAGGCGTGGTAGCCGAGCAGCAGCGACAGGTGGTCACTTGTACGCCACTCCGCATTGACGCCGCCGTCCACCCCGAAACGGCGCACGTGCACCGGATTCGACTGACCGACCGGCAGTGACGAGCCGAGGGCCGTCGACACATCGGTGATCAGCGCGCTTTCCGCGACGCCGAGGAGCCCGTCGAGGCGAAAGTGGCTCGTGAGCGGCAGGCGGCCCACGGCGTCGATACTGAAGACGTTGAGCACCGTCTGGGTCGACAGCGAGTCGCTGGCGAGATAGGGCGCGCTGTTCTTCATGTAGCCAATGCGCGAGATCGCGGTCTCGATGCCGAAATGGTCGGCGTAGTTGTAGCCACCGGCGATCCGCCAGCCGACGCTGTGCTGGGTGATGTTGGGCAGCGCCTGCTGCTTGACGATTTCCTCGGCAACGGCACCGCTCGGACCCGAGCCCTGACCGAACTCGACGCTCAGCGTCGCGCGACCCTGCGAGGCCACCTGGCCGTGTGCGGCCGCCGACATCAAGGCGCCCAGCAGCACGAGCAAGGCGACACCGTCCCTGCCAAGCCGCTGCGTCATCGCGTGCGTTCCCATCGCGTCTCCCGAATCCGTCACGCCACCGCCGATTGTCGGCACTGGCCGCGCATGATGCCACAGGAACCGCGGCCGGCCACGCGACCCGCCGCCGTCGATTTGGGGCGCGTCCCTGCAGATAGGCGTTCCTCTGCTCGTCACCGCCCGCCGTGCCACCTAGCGTCATCGCCCGACGCCGGTGGCAGAGGAACGGTCGAGCGTGGCGCTCATGTGGTTTCAGGTGACGTCCCTCAGTCGCGGCGCCGGGCGCTCCGCGCCCGCGGCGGCGGCGTACCGCGCCGGCGAGCGTCTGCGCGACGAGACGCGCAACGCCGTGTACAACCATTCCGCGCGCCGCGACATCGAGCATCGGGAAATCATCCTGCCGGGCAATGCCGCGGCGACAGCGCCGGACTGGGTGCGAAACCGCAGTGAGCTGTGGAACGCGGCCGAGCGGAGCGAGCTGCGGCGCAACGCGCGCGTGGCGCGGGAATTCGCCGTGGCCCTGCCGTCCGAGCTCAGTGCCGTGGCGCGCACGGAGCTTGCGCGGACCTTCGCCCAGGATCTCGCCGACCGCTACGGCACCGTCATCGATCTCGCGAGCCACGCGCCGCGGCCCGCGGGCGATCCGCGCAATTTCCACGCCCACCTGCTCGCGACGACCCGCGAGCTGACGCCGGAGGGGCTGGGACGGAAGGCGAGTATCGAGCGCTCCGACCGGGCCCGGCGCGGGCAGGGACTCCTGCCGGCGGCCGACGAGCTGAAATGGCTGCGCGCGCACTGGGCGGGACGCGCCAACGAGGCCCTGCACCGTGCCGGGCTCGAGGTGTCGCTCGATCCGCGGTCGCTGAAGGAGCAGGGCATCGAGCGGCCGCCGCGGCCGGTGCTGCCGATGGCCGTGGTGCAGCTGGAGCGGCGGGGGATTGCGACAGACGTGCTTCGGGACCTGCGCGCGAACCATCCGTACTACGCCGCGCAGCGCGAGCGCGCGGCCGGGGTCGAGGTCCCGCTCAAGGACGTCGAGGCGATTCAGGCCCGCGCCCGCGAACGCTGGCTCGCCTACCGCGCCGAGCGGGCCCAGGGCCCCGGGTCGTCGCACCGTGAGTTGCCGCCGCCGTCGCGGGCGCGAACGCCGACGAGCGACCGCGGCGAGGGTTTTGAATTCGGGGACTGACCCTTGCGCGCCGGCCGTGCGCCGCTACGCTCTATCCACGCCCCGACGCCACGGAGCCACCGATGAACGTCGCTGTCCTGCGCACCGACGGGCTGCCCGGCCTGCTGGCTGCGATCGCTCTCGTCTGGATCGCGCTCGCGGCCGCGCTC
>CAITAM010000399.1 GCA_903890265.1 uncultured Pseudomonadota bacterium
CACAAGGGCGATCACCGGCATTTTGAAGGTAAGGAAGAACCCTATTCATTCAGTACGCCGGAACGCCTGATCGAGGACTTCCTGGCGGACGTCCGCCGGCTGCGAGGTGAGTCATGACTAAGCGAGTCAAAGTTCACGTCGGGACGCTCGAGGAGATGGGCAGGCGCTTTGTCAGCGCTTGGCACCGCCTCGAAGGCGGCGAGAAGGTTCGTGAGCGGCATGTGACGTTTCCGGATCTGTCCGCAATGCTCAATGCGCTGTCACCTAAACGCCTTGAGCTTCTTCGCGACGTCCATCGGCAGCCCGCACCGTCAGTGAAGGCTCTCGCTGAGCGTCTCGGGCGGGACTACAAGCGTGTGCACGAGGACGTCGAGACTTTGGCAGCTTCCGGATTGCTGAGGCGCGAAGATGGTGGCGTCTCGGCACCCTACGATTTGATTACAGCAGAGATGAGGCTTTAGGTTGTCGCCCCATCGACCGAAGCGCCCAGTGGATTCATGAAATTCGACACTCTCAGATCCATTGGCCACAATATCGCCGACTCACTGGGAAGCGGCATCGGCCTAATGATCGGCGTCTACGAAATGGACGTATTTGGAGAGGCGGCCGGCGCCACTGAAGGCACCCTCACCGTCGACTTCCTGCTCGGGACCGCTACTGGCGGGATAGTGTCCGACACCTTGGCACTCGCCATCGCAAAGTATCGGGATGCGCTCGGACCCCTGTGTGCGAAGCATGGAGCATCAGTCTCGGATTTTCGCGAGCTATCTGCGAGATACACCACGATCAATGGCGAGCGACGGATCGCTGTGATCGTCGAAGACCGCTCCGGCCACCACTGCATTGATGAATACGTAGGGATTCCGGCGAGGCACGTCAAGGTTCTCGACGCTCAGGGTCGGGTGCGCACAAAGCGGCGACCGTCAGTCTAGAGTTCTTTGCGATCCCCGCACTCCGAGTTAGATTCAGCAAGCATCTCTGAGCCGCGGACTTTCCTTGGGCCAGATCACCGGTAGACTTCCGGTAGACGTCGACGCCGAAACCGACCTGCGTCTTTCTTCAGAAATACGTGAAGCTTTGGGGCAGGCCGCCGCTAACCACGCGACTTCCCGTTGGAAACCGCGCTGGCCGTCGACTACGACTTCTCCCCCACCGGTAACTCCGCAATTTTGAAGGGAACTCCACATCCGCCAATGCCGCAGTACCCGTTGGGATTCTTCGCGAGATACTGCTGGTGATAGTCGGCGCTAAAGGTGGAATTGCCACGCAAACCAGCCGACTACGGCTCAGCCAACTGGCGGCCGGTCGAATTCCGGTAGGCGCCGACATCGAATCGACGGTAGACCTACTTGCTGCTTTCGAGCTTGCCGCAGTCGCCAACTAGACATCCTATAGGATGTCACATATAATTTTGCCGTGAGGGTCGTGCTCGATACTTCCGTCCTGGTCGCCGGCCTCAGAAGTCAGCTTGGGGCCAGCAACAGAGTACTGCGTGCAGTCGCCGAGAAGCGATGCGTTCCGCTTGTGACGACGGCTGTATTCCTCGAGTACGAAGCAGTGCTGCTGCGTCCGGAGCAGCGGCTCGCGACCGGGATGAGTCCCGAGGATGTCGAAGGATTCCTTGCGGCTCTAGCCAGCGCTGCGGAGCCGGTAGACGTCAATTTCATGTGGCGCCCGCAGCTCCGTGATCCAGCCGATGAATTGGTGCTCGAGGCTGCGGTGAACGGCAGGGCTGCGGCCATCGTCACGCACAACGTTACGGACTTCCGGTCAGGCGCGGATCGATTCGGAGTTGCAACGCTGACACCTGCCGAGTTTCTGAAGGAGTTACGAAAATGAGCAAGAGCACCTATCCGCTGAAGCTCCCCAATTCCGTCAAGAATGCAGCAGCAGAACTCGCCAAGTTAGACGGCGTATCCCTCAACCAGTTCATCGCGGCGGCCGTCGCGGAAAAGGTAGGCACATTGCAGACCGCGCGAATGTTCTTGCAGGAAAAGGCTGGAACAGCGAAGCCCAAGGACCTGCTGAAGTACTTGCGGCGCGCCCCCAAAGTGACTCCAGCGGACAACGATCGAACTTAGTGCGCTGCGATGATCGCGCCGTCAGACGATGACTATAGACAGACGAAGC
>CAITAM010000400.1 GCA_903890265.1 uncultured Pseudomonadota bacterium
CAAGCCTGTTCATATGCTGTATGCATATAGCATATGACCCCGCGAATGTCCAATGGACTACCCCCTGGAGCGGCGAGCCAGCAACTCGATGCGTAGCGCGATGGCCTTAGGTCGCGGGGTTGTTGGCATTTGCAGCGCCTCCGTACTTCCAAGGTCCCCCGGCAGACCAAGCCCCTGGTCCAACCTCGCTGTCCCGCAGGTCCTGTAGCAGCGGGGTCAGGAATGCCTGCAGCATCTGGGTGCATGCCTTGTTGAAGTCATTCGGAATGGTAATAGCGGAGCGCTTCGCGAACGCGCGCATCTGGGCTGGTCGCGTGGGGTTTTGCCAGTATTCAGGAGTGAGCGCAATCGGCGTCTCCTGTGGAATTGGTGTTCGGCGCCGTTCGAATGTTCGACGAATAGCCTCGCGGAGGGTCGCGCGGTCGAACTCGAAGTGACTGGCGAGGTAATGCACGTCGAAGAAATCCTTGATGCGGCTATTGCGATCCCCGAGCACGACCATCGCTTCAAACTTCTCGGCGATAACCGCCTCCTTCGGATAGGCGAAGATTTCCGGCGCAGGCAGATCGAGCAGAGTCGGGTATGGGCGTAACTGTGGCGGAGGCCAGACGGCATCGCCAATGCCCATGTCGATTTGCACTGTAATCCGTGCCTTTCCTGAACTGGCGGGGAGGGTGACGCGTGCGCCCGCGTACTCGTCCTCGGCGCGGATGGCTTCAATCTTGATGCCCTGGGTATCGAAGATGACCGCGTCATCCGGAACCGACGTCGCGACGATGGCCTCGAGGTCATCGCGGATGGCCTCGAAGTCGCCGGTGCCGCGCCTCAGCAAATCAAGGTCACGGGTGGCGCGATAGGGTTGATCCGACCATAGCCTGAGCAGCATGGCGCCTTTCAGCACGAATCGGTCGCGACGATCGGAGACGCTCAAGCGATACAAGAATCTCTCGAGGCAATAGCTCGTCAGAAGGGTCTGGTAATCAGCGCCCGTCTTTCTGGTCTGATTGAGCAGGCGCGCCGAGATCGACGCGGCGAGATTCGTCTTGGTTGTCACGCGACCGAATCCATGTACGGCTGCATGATGCGGGCCACTCGGCAGACGCGTGCGCACCGAGCGAGTTCGCTGGAGCCGCCACGATATTTCCGCGTGAAATCGCGCAGCGCCTCTACCGCGACGTCGATACCGATCTTATTTCGGTACTTGAAGCAGTCGGCCACGGTCTTAGCCGCGGAGGTCACACGGATCGTCACGCCCTCCACCTGATGGGTTTCGACACCGGTAGTGAGCGCCGTACCGGAGAACCGGGCTACCCGCAGTCGCGGATGATCCAGGCTGGGGCGCCGCGCCTTCTCCGCGATCGCTATCCACACTTCAGCCGGCGACTGGGTTGTCAGCTCGTGGAATCGGAGCGCAGTCAGAAGGCAGAAGACCGCCTCCGGAACGCGCTTGGCCACTTGGACCAGGGTATGTGACTCCGACGGCTCGTGCCCGGCCGCGACGTACAGCCCTCTCGCTTCGCGCACGACGAGTTGATCCTCGACGAGGCGCGCGAGCAGCGCGCGCGAGATGCCATGCGCTTCCAGGTCACGGGATCGGACAACGCCCCGCTTCTCGATCACTCGAATGGCTTTTTTCTTGGTTGTGACCGTCATGGCCAGCGTATCATACAATTCGTCGGGGATTATGCGCAAGTCCCGACATCCTGTAATTTTTATCTACCTTCCATTGGATGGAACCTAAACCAACGGCGGCCGTTATTTTAGGGTAGGGCCGGAACCTGAAATAACGGGCATCTGGACTATTGCGGCCCGCTGAATGCCAATCGAAGCCTTGGCGAAACGCTAGCTCACGACGGGGCGGCTTGCCAAAATCCGAACGCGTCAGCGCTAATCACCGCGTCCTCTCCATCTCTCGGGGACGCCGCTGCCGGGCCTGTTCAACCAATCCCGCCACGAGCCACTCCCGCTCCGTCCTCGCCGGCGGCAGGGTGCGGACGAATCGCCGAGTCTGCTCGGCAAGCGCGGTCTGTCCCTGGCTTCTCAGCACTTCGCTGGTGGCGAGCCATTCCCGTTCAAGTTCTCGCCGGCTCTCGCGTAGCCGCAGCTTGCCGGGCTCACCGACTCGATCCGCCGTCCGCAGTGCAAACGCCGCCGCTTCGACCCGCTCGCGCATATGCGTGGACGCCCCGCGCTGAGCGGCGCGGTAGATGCCATCCGACTTCCGCGGGCGCGTTTCACTTCGAACGAAGCGTGGCGTTGCATTGGCCGCAACGCCGACGCGGCGCAACTGGTTAGCAAATTCCTCGCGCCACTGGCGTAGCGTGGCCTTGCGGATATTCAGGCGCTCGCCCTGTTCGCTGATCGCCTTGATGATCACGTGGACGTGGGGATGCGGCTCGTCGGTATGAAGCGCCAGGGCATAGCGGTGCTTGAGCGCCAGTTGCTCGCGGCAGAAGCCCTGCGTCGCGAGCAGCACCTTGTCCGCCGGCGTTCCGGCCGGCATCGAGAACACCAGTTTGTGCACCAGCTTCGGCGCCCGCCGTCCCTGCAATCCGCCGAGCCCCGACTGGCATTCCGCTAGGTCGAGATCCCAGTCCTCGATCAGGTCTGCGGCGGCGTTACGGTCCTGCAGCCGCTGACCATCGTCGGTCAGCAGTTCGACATCCCCCTGTCGCCCGACATAGGCCAGGTGCTGGCGCACCGCCGCCACCGAGTTGGCGCCGGCCGGCAATACTTTGACTATGACTTCCGGCGAGCGGGCGACGGTGCGCGCAATCTGCTGGATCTGTGCCGGCGACAGACGGTCACGCCGCTCTGGGCCGCGTCGACCATGGCTCACCAGCTCAAAAAGGGGTCCCTCAGAGATTCGGTTCGGCATACCCCACCTTCCAGCTCGCGGCGTTCTCCTTGAGCAGGGCTTTGACGTGATCCCGGAGGGCCTCGCAGATCTTGAGCATCGCCAGAACGTCACCGCGGTGAGGTCCGGATGCCGAAGCGCCCTGATGGGTCGCGCGAACAATCTGATTGAGGTTGCGGCCGACGGCTCCCAGCTCGGCGACCACGCGATTGAGCGCCCGCAGCTCGTCATGCGGCAGGGGTGCCAGGTGTCGCAGGTGCGCACGCACCAGCACCGAGACGTAGGTGGCGGCCGCCATGCGCCGGGCGGAAGCGCGTTCTACCAGGAGAAGCTGGTCGTCGGGGCGGAGGCGGACATAGAGACGCGCGCCCCGGGCGACTCTGGCCGTCGGTTCAGCGTCGTCGGGCGCCGGCACGGCGGGACCGCCCAGGGTGAGTTCCAGCAGGTCCTTCAGCAGCGCGGACTCGCTGAGCTGGCGCTTGGCCGCCAGCGTCCTGAGGCGATCCTTGGTCTCAGAGGAGACGCGCGCTGCGATGAATTGGTCGGCAGACATGGCCGACATTGTTTAACAACAGCGGCCACGCGGCTATCCTGCATCTACCCCCAAAACACGGCAAAACCCAGCACCCACGGCCGACCGCAGCGCCGAGATCGAGACCTCGGCGCGCTCGCCTGAAGGAAAGGAGCTCCGCACTGCGAGGGTACCACCCGGGTTTTGCGTGCGCGTCCAGGAGGTCACCTCCAAGGCGCGCCTCCGGATCGGCGAGCTTGCGCGTGTGACCCCCGTTGAGCTTTTGCGCTGGCCGGGCGTGCTGCGCGAGCCCGAGCGTCGCCCCGGGCCGCTGCTTGAGACCGCACAGTCCTTGCTCGACGAGGCGCTGGAGGCCCTCGCCGAAACGCGCTCGAGCGAAGGCGCGAGGATCGCGGAGATGCTCAAGTCCCGCTGCCGGCAGATTCTCAG
>CAITAM010000401.1 GCA_903890265.1 uncultured Pseudomonadota bacterium
CGTAAGTACGTCGAGAAAGACGCGGCACTGGAGCGTCGCTTCCAGAAGGTACTGGTGGACGAGCCCTCGGTTGAGGACACGATCGCGATCCTGCGCGGCCTCAAGGAGCGCTACGAAGTGCACCACCAGGTGGAGATCACGGACCCGGCGATCGTCGCTGCCGCCACGCTGTCGCACCGCTACATCGCGGACCGCCAGCTGCCGGACAAGGCGATCGACCTGATCGACGAGGCCGGGTCCCGGATCCGCATGGAGATCGATTCGAAGCCGGAAGTGCTCGATCGACTCGATCGGCGCCTCATTCAGCTGAAAATGGAACGCGAGGCGCTTAAGAAAGAGACCGACGAGGCGTCCCGCAAGCGACGCGAGCAGCTGGACGACTCGCTGAAAGAGCTGGAGCGCGAGTACGCTGACCTGGTCGAGGTATGGCGCGCGGAGAAGGCACAGCTGCAGGGCACTGCCCATATCAAGGAAGCGCTGGAGGCGGCCCGCCAGGAGTTCGAGACGGCGAGGCGCGCCGGAGATCTCGGCAAGATGTCCGAGTTGCAGTACGGCCGGATCCCGGAGCTCGAAAAACGCCTGCGTTCGGCGCAGGACGCAGAGCAAAGCCAGGTTCCGACACTGGTACGCAATCGCGTCACCGAGGAAGAGATTGCCGAGGTGGTGTCGAAGTGGACCGGGATTCCGGTAACCAAGATGCTCGAGGGCGAGCGGGAAAAGCTGCTCGCCATGGAGACCGCGCTCGGCCGGCGGGTCGTCGGCCAGGCCGAGGCCGTCAATGCCGTCGCCGACGCGATCCGCCGCTCGCGAGCGGGGCTGAGCGACCCGAACCGGCCGAACGGCTCGTTCCTCTTCCTCGGGCCCACCGGCGTCGGTAAGACCGAACTCACCAAAGCACTCGCGGAGTTCCTCTTCGATACCGACGAGGCAATGATTCGCGTCGACATGTCGGAGTTCATGGAAAAGCACTCCGTGGCCCGGCTGATCGGCGCCCCTCCGGGCTACGTCGGTTACGAGGAGGGTGGCTACCTGACCGAGGCCGTGCGCCGCCGGCCGTACTGCGTCGTCCTGCTCGACGAGGTCGAAAAGGCCCATCCGGACGTATTTAACGTGTTGTTGCAGGTGCTGGATGACGGGCGCCTGACGGACGGCCAGGGCCGGACCGTCGACTTTCGCAACACGGTCATCGTAATGACCTCCAACCTCGGTTCGAACGTGATCCAGGACATGGCGTCGGAGGGCGCGGGCGAGGAGGGCTACGCCGAGATGAAGGCCGCCGTGCTCGACATCGTCGGCGATCATTTCCGGCCGGAATTCATCAACCGGATCGATGAAATCGTCGTTTTCCACCCGCTCGGACGGGAGCAGATCCGCCGGATCGTCGACATTCAGGTCGGGATCCTGCAGCAGCGGCTGGCGGAGCGCAGCCTGGATCTCACGCTGGACGACCCGGCCCGCGATCTGCTCGCGGCGGCGGGCTACGACCCGGTCTACGGCGCGAGGCCCCTGAAACGTGCCATTCAGGCACAGCTCGAGAACCCCCTCGCCAACCGCCTGCTGAAGGGCGAATTCCTGCCCGGCAGCGTGATCGGAGTCACCGCGGCGGGTGGCGAGCTGCAATTTCACGGCGCGCCGCGCTGAGGGCGGCGTGAACCCGGGGCGGCTGCTATGATTCGCGGCCGCGATCTTTCAGGCGTGCGGAGTGGACGATGCCGTTTTACGAGTACCAGTGCAGCGAGTGCGGCCACCAGCTAGAGGCCCTGCAGAAGCTGAGCGATGCGCCGCTTAGGAAGTGCCCCGCCTGCGGGCGCGCCAAACTTGCCCGTATCGTGTCGCGGGTGGCGTTCCGCCTGAAGGGCGGCGGCTGGTACGAGACCGACTTCAAGTCGGACGGCGAGAACAAGCGCAATCTGGTCGCTGACGAGTCGGGCAGCGACTCGTCAGGCCCGTCCGCCGAGCCCGCGGCGCCGGCGACGGATACCGCCAAGCCGGCGGATAAGCCGGCGCCGGCCAAGGTCGCGACCGCCAAGAAGAAGCAGCCTGCGTCAAAAACCGCAAAACCGCGGGCCACGGCGAAGGCGGTCGCTGCCAGGTCGCGGACGGTCAAGAAGACGGCGGCACGGACGAAGCGTCGCTGACGCCGGCCGGCCGGTCCGCACCAACAATCAACTTTCAAGCAACGGACAGAGTCATGCGTTCCCATTACTGCGGGCAGGTCGACGAATCGCTGATCGGTCAATCGGTGACCGTTGCGGGCTGGGTGCATCGCCGGCGCGATCATGGCGGGGTGATCTTCATCGACCTACGGGACCGCGACGGGCTGCTGCAGATCGTGTTCGACCCTGACCGGGCGGACGTATTCGCCGAAGCCGAGCGCGCGCGCGGCGAGTACGTGCTGTCGGTAAAGGGTACCGTGCGCGCCCGCCCGGAGGGCACCGTCAATGCGCACCTGAAGTCCGGTCAGGTTGAACTGCTGGCCGACGGCATCGTGGTGCTCAACCGGTCCGAGCCGCTGCCGTTCCAGCTCGACGAGGACGTGCGCGAGGAAGTCCGCCTCAAGTACCGCTACCTCGATCTGCGTCGCGAGGTCATGCAGCGCCGCCTGTTTCTGCGGCACGACCTGACGCGCACGATTCGCCAGTACCTCGACAGCGCACGCTTCGTCGATATCGAGACGCCGATGCTGACCAAGGCCACGCCCGAAGGCGCGCGGGACTACCTCGTTCCTTCGCGCACCCACCCGGGGTCGTTTTTCGCGCTCCCGCAGTCTCCGCAGATCTTCAAGCAGCTGCTGATGGTCAGCGGCTTCGATCGCTACTACCAGATCGTCCGCTGCTTTCGGGACGAGGACCTGCGCGCCGACCGCCAGCCGGACTTCACCCAGGTCGATATCGAGACATCGTTCCTGACCCAGAACCAGATCATGGAACTGATGGAAGGACTGATTCGCGACGTCTTCGCGAAGGTGCTGAACGTCAGCCTGCCGGATCCGTTTCCGCGCATGACCTACGAAGAAGCCATGCGTCGCTACGCATCGGACAAGCCGGACCTGCGCATTCCGCTTGAACTCGTTGATGTCGGTGACCTCGTTGCCGATTCCGACTTCAAGGTGTTTTCCGGGCCCGCCAGGGATCCCGAAGGCCGGGTGGTGGCCCTGCGGCTGCCTGGCGGGGCGGGCCTGAGTCGCGGCCAGATCGACGACTACACGGCCTTTGTCGCCCGCTACAAGGCCAAGGGTCTTGCCTACGTGAAGGTCACCGACCCCGCGCAGGGCCGTGCGGGGCTTGCCTCTCCCATCCTCAAGTTCCTGCCTGACAGCGCGATCGAAGGCATCCTGTCGCGGACCGGTGCCGCGGCCGGGGACCTGATTTTCTTCGGCGCGGATCGGGCCAAGGTCGTCAACGACAGCATGGGCGCGCTGCGCCTCAAGCTCGGCCAGGACCGTGGCCTCGTCGCCGACGAATGGCGGCCGCTGTGGGTCGTCGATTTCCCCATGTTCGAGTACGACGAGGACGGCAAGCGCTGGGTCGCCATGCACCATCCGTTCACGGCGCCGGTCAATGACGATCCGGCCGCGCTCGTCGCAAGCCCCGGCCAGGCGATCGCCAAGGCCTACGACATGGTGCTGAACGGCTCGGAGATCGGCGGCGGCTCAGTTCGAATCCATCGTGACGACATGCAGTCCGCAGTATTCGGCCTGCTCGGGATCGAGCCGGAAGAGGCGACGCTGAAGTTCGGCTTCCTGCTCGAGGCCCTGCGCTTCGGCGCACCACCGCACGGTGGCATTGCCTTCGGTCTCGACCGGCTGGCGATGCTGATGAGTCGCGCCGACAGTATTCGCGAGGTGATCGCGTTCCCGAAGACCCAGACGGCCTTCTGCCCGCTGACCGAAGCGCCGACGGCGGTGAGTGAGCAGCAGCTCAAGGATCTGCACATCCGCCTGCGCCTGCCGCCGGCTGCCGGCGTCTGAGGGTGGGTCAGGCGGCCCGGTCGTGACCGGCCGCCGCAGGGCGGCGCCCGCGACACGCGCGGCGCCGGCGGTCATCGTCGTCCACGGACTGTGGATGACCGGCATCGAATGTGGTCTGCTGCGCCGCCGGCTCGCGGACGTCGGTTTTGCGCCACGACAATTCCACTACCACTCGGTGTCTGAGCCTGCGCCAGCGGTGCTCGAACGCCTGGCGGCGACGGTGGATCTGTGTGCGCGTGAGGGTGACGTCCACCTCGTCGGGCACAGCCTCGGCGGTCTGCTGACCCTCAGGCTGCTGCGCGAGATGCCGGAGCTTCCGGTCCGGCGGGTGGTCCTGCTGGGCTCGCCCGTGCGCGGCAGTCGGGCGGCCCGTGCGCTGCTCGAGATCCCGGGCGCGCAATGGCTGCTGGGTGACCTCGCCGAGGACGAACTCGTCAGGAACGTGGAGCGCGAGTGGAACGGCAAAGCGGCCGTTGGCGTCCTGGCCGGCACGTCCGCCATCGGTCTCGGTCGCCTGTTCGGTCACTTCAAAGGGCCGAACGATGGCACCGTCGCGGTCGCCGAGACGGAGCTCAGCGGCGCCGCTGACCGGTGCGTATTGCCGGTATCGCATTTCGGCATGCTGATGTCCGAGGATGTCGCGGCCGAGGTGACGCACTTCCTGCAGCTCGGTCGATTCCGGCCGGCCTAGGAATCGTCCGCGACCAGAGCCTTGAGGCGGTAAAGCGCGTCAAGCGCTTCCCGTGGCGACAGCGAATCCGGATCGACCGACTGAAGCGCGTGCCGCAGGGCCGCGGCGCCCGCTGTCGCGCCGCCGGAGTCCGGCGCTGCATCGGCCTTCGCAGCCGGGGCATCGAACC
>CAITAM010000402.1 GCA_903890265.1 uncultured Pseudomonadota bacterium
GACGAAGGTCCGCTGCAGCCACCGATCGCTGCCATCAAAACGCGGCGTGTAGGGACTGCGGCCGTGCACCGCGCGCGCGTTGTCAATGATCAGGAGGTCGCCCGCCTCGAGCGTCACGTGGGCGTGACGGCGCAGCACCGCCTGCCCCAGCAGCGCGAGACTCGCGGTGGCCTCGGGGTCGGTACCGACCATGAGGTCCTCGTCAAAGACCAGGGTCGGGTTCGACCGGTCGCCCGACAGCACCGGCATCGGCGGTCCCAGCACGTTGTCACGGCCGCCGAGGAAGCTCTCGTCGATGCCGATGCGAAAGCGGGGCTGGAACAGCACGTCGACCGCGGCCGGTGGCAGGTCGCCGATGACCTCCTGGATCGAGGCGAGCGTCGTGCTGGCCGCCGCGTCGCCGCGCAGGCACAGGAGCAGCAGGTAGGCCGGCCGGTAAGGGTGGAAGGCGGTCTCCGTGTGGAACATCAGGCGCACCGCCGAGGACGTCGACACCTGGCGGTCGCTCGAGGCCCGGGTCGGAACGATGTTCTGCACCAGCCGCCCGCCAAGCTCCGGGCGGTAGCCCACCGGCTCGCCCAGGAGACTCGCCACCGCGAGCAGGGTGCGCTCGCTCGTGCGGTCCTTGTCAGTGGGGGCGGTCGGCGTGTCCGGCGTGCGCGGCACACGGCCGATTGGCAGGCCGCGAACGAGACCCGCACCGCTGCGGTGCGAACGGCTGCGAAAGTCGAGTACCGCGTCCCGGACCGCGGCGGGCAGGGCGCTCGCGTGTCGCGTTGCGGCAGCGAGGAACGCCTGGGTGTTGGGGTCACCGTGGACCGCGCCCTCGACCGAAACCGCGGGGCACCGGACGGGCTCTGGCAGGCAGTGCAGGGTCATGGCCGCTCCTCGGGACAACAACGATCACACCAACTACGGGTAAGCCGTTGAATTGTCGGGCGGGCGCTGACGACATTCATCCGCCAATCCGGCGAGCAAACCGGCTAAACTCGTCAGATCGCCAACTAAGTTCGTCAACTCTCCATGTCCGACCTGCCCGATGCCCTCGACCGGCGCCTGATAGTCCTGCTGCAGGCGAATGCCCGGTTGCCGACCGCGACGCTGGCGAAACGACTCGGCGTGCCGCGCACCACCGTCGCCAGTCGGTTGCAGCGGCTCGAGCGCTCCGGGGTCATTCAGGGCTACGGCGTGCGGCTCGGCGGCGGCACGGCGGACAGCCGCATCAAGTCCGTCTGTGCGCTGCAGGTGGCGCCGAACGCCGGGCCCGCCGTGATCCGCCGGCTCGCCGAGATCCCGGAGATCGAGCAGCTGCTCGCGGTCAGCGGCACGTGGGACTACCTGGCGACGATCGTGGTGCAACAGATCGCGCAGCTCGATCCGGTGCTCGATGCGATCGGTGCCATCGACGGCGTGCGCCAGACCACCTCGGCGCTGCTGCTGGCCACGAAGTTTGACCGGACCACGCCGTTGCCCGTGCCGTTGCCCGCGCCGTCGTCCTCGTCGTGACACGGCGCGTGCCGGGGCTGCAGCCGGATCGCCCCAACAGCATGCTTCAGCGCAGCATGGCGGTCCGTGGTTTCTTTGCAGGCCCGCGCTAAACTACGTACGCTATCCGGCGCGTCGCGTGTTGCAAAAAAGTAACGGTGACGCGCGAGTCGGAGGTGCGCACAGGACCATCGGTTCACGGTGCGTGCCGTGGGGAAGCCGGGCGCGTCCGGCCGACATTGCAATTTCACTGAGCGCGGGTACCCACGCGGGTACCGGCGTAGCCGTCAATCGATCGGGAGACTAGTTGATGAAGTCCAAGCTGTCGTTTCTTATCGCCGTGGCCCTCGGTACCGTGTCCGCCGATCGCGTCGCGAGTGCCCAGACCGCGCCGGCCGCCAGCGATACGCTCGATGAGATCGTCGTGACCGCGCAGCGGCGCTCGGAATCGATGCAGAACGTGCCGATTTCGATGCAGGCCTTCACGGCGAAATCGCTGGCCGAGCTCAACGTCGCCACGTTTGACGACTACATCAAGTACCTGCCGAACGTGACCACCGCGAACAACGGTCCCGGGCAGAGCGAGATTTTCATGCGCGGCCTGAGCGCCGGCGCGCAGCCTAGCCAGGGCGGCGGCTCGACCGCGGCGTTCCCGAACGTCGCGCTCTACCTCGACAACCAGTCCGGCGCACTCCCGGGCCGCAACCTCGACGTGTACGCGGCGGACCTCGAGCGCATCGAGGTGCTGGAAGGCCCGCAGGGCACGCTGTTCGGCTCCGGCGCGCAGGCCGGCGTGATCCGCTACATCACGAACCAGCCGAAGATCAATGTCACCGAAGGCAACGTGAAGGCGGGCTACGGCGTCACGGCCCACGGCGACCCGAATGCCGACCTCACGGCGGTGCTGAACCTGCCGCTCATCGATGACAAGCTCGCGGTACGCGCGGTGATCTACAGCGATTCGCGCGGCGGCTACAT
Organism: uncultured Pseudomonadota bacterium; assembly: GCA_903890265.1. Classification (GTDB taxonomy): domain Bacteria; phylum Pseudomonadota; class Gammaproteobacteria; order Steroidobacterales; family Steroidobacteraceae; genus CAIKMS01. Next base: position 2,464 of record CAITAM010000402.1, read on the forward strand.
CGACAACGTGCCGGCGACCTTCACGCGCAAGAACACGGATATTGGCATCGGGTCCTACGGCTACGGCAACTACCCGTGCCCGGCTGGCGTCAGCACGCCGAGCGGGAAGTGCGTGCCGCCGGACAGCGTGCAGATCAACAACAACAGTCTGGTGGCGAGGGCCATCAACCCCGTTACCTACAAGGGCATGCGCGTCGGCCTGAAGTACCAGATCAATGACGACTGGGATGCGCTGATCTCGCAGTCGTACCAGACGCTCGACTCGGACGGCGTGTTCTACCAGCAGCCGAACGCCTCGGACGGCGCGCCGCTGAACCCGCTCGAGGTGACGGTGTTCAACCCGTCCCACAACAATGACAAGTTCGAGAACACCGCGTGGACGTTGAACGGCAAGCTCGGTGACCTGAAGGCGGTCTACACCGGCGGCTACCTCGTGCGCAACGTCGACCAGGTGCAGGACTACACGAACTACGCGCGCGGCGCGTACGCGTCCTACTACCAGTGCGTCGGCCCGACCTCGGGCTCGCCGGGCGTGGCGTCCAAGTGCTATTCGCCGAGCGCCGTGTGGCGGACGTCGGAGAAGAACGAGCACCTGCAGAACGAGTTCCGCCTGAGCACGCCGGACGACTGGCGCCTGCGCGGTATCGTCGGCCTGTTCCTCGAGGACAACAAGGTCTATGACCAGACCGCCTGGACCTATCGCACGGTACCGAGCTGCACCTCGACGCTGTCGGTCGGCTGCTTTACCAACATCGGCACGGTTCCGGGCACGACCACCGTCAATCCGGGCGTCAAGGACGACAACACGGCCTTCTACCAGGATGGCGTGCGCGAGACGAAGCAGACGGCGGTCTTCGCCTCGCTCGACTTCGACATCATCCCGAAGGTCCTGACCGTCACGGCGGGTACCCGCTACTTCAAGTTCGACAACTCGTTCAAGGGCAGCGTGACGGGCAGCTTCTACTGCTACGAGGCCGGCGTTCAGCCGACCGGCTGCCACGTGCAGAAGACGGACATTCCGGCCGGCACGCCGTACCCGGGGTCGACCTATTACTCGGCCTACAATCTCGACGCGGCCGGGCTCTCCAACTCCGAGAGCGGATTCAAGAGCCGCGTCAACGTGACCTGGCACGTGACGCCCGACGCGATGGTCTACTACACGTACTCGCAGGGCTTCCGGCCGGGCAGCTTCAACCAGTCCGGTGGCACGCTGCACATTCCGGGCCCCGACGGCCAGCCGCAGTACGCCAACCATTCGTCGTACGTGTCGGACGACCTCACCAACAACGAGCTCGGCTGGAAGACGGAACTCCTCAACCACCGCCTGCAGTGGAACGGCGCGATCTACCAGGAAAACTGGGACAACGTGCAGACGGCGGTCTTCCAGCCGACGCTGCTCGGCAACGTGTTCGCCAACGTCAACGGCCAGAACTTCCGCGTCCGTGGTCTTGAGACCTCGGTCGTCTGGCGCGTGATGGCAGGACTCACGGCCCAGGGCTCGGCGTCGTGGAACCGCAGCGAGCAGACGAACTCGCCGGGTCTGGTCGACAACGTCCCCGGCAGCGTCAACTTCGGCAAGACCATCACCCAGAACTGCACGAGCTCGGCGCCGCTCACCTGTACGCCGATCAGCACCGGCATCTTCGGGCCCATCGGCTCGCCGACCGCCAACGCGCCGCCGCTGCAGTTCAGCCTCCGCGTGCGCTACGAGTGGAGCGTCGGGGACTACAGCCCGTTCGTCCAGGCCGGTGCGACGCACACCGGGCACTCGTTCACGCAGGCCGGTTCCAACCCGTCGGTCCTCCCGGGCGACACCATCTCGACCTCGCGCGCGCGGTTCGAGAACCCGGCGTACTCCTCGTACGACGCGACGCTGGGCGTGATGAAGGGTCCGTGGGTGGTGAGCCTCGTCGGCCAGAACCTGTCGAACTCGAACGCCTCGACCTACACCAGCACCGATCAGTTCATCGTGCAGCAGACCCCGCTTCGCCCGCGGGTGATCAGCGGCAACTTCTCGTACAAGTTCTGATGCCGCAGCCACGGCAGCCCTTCCGGGGGCTGCCGTGGCCGACGGTCCGGTCGGCCCGCGGCGCGGACCCGCGCAACGCCCGCGCTGCGCGCCGCCCGGAGGCTGTCCGGCAGATCCCGTGGCTGCGCCGATGACAGACAGCCCATCCGCCATCACCGACGGCTCCGCCCGGAACGAGCTCGCCCGCTGTCGCGCGGCCCTCGAGGGCGGTGAACTCGCGGCCGCGCTCGCCGCCTGCGACCGGCTGCTGGCGTCGGGCGCCGAGGAACGCGAGGCGCTCTACCTTCGGGCCGTCACCCTGCGCTACCTCGGACGCCTGCCTGAGGCGCTCGCGACCTTGAGTCGTCTCGAGGGCCTTTACCCGACCTTCGCCCGCCTGTACCAGGAGCGGGGGCACTGCGGGATCGCGCTGCGCGATGCGTCGCTTGCCATCGAGTCCTTCGGTCGTGCCGTCAACCTCAACCCGGCCCTGGTCGCGAGCTGGCAGAAGCTCGAGGCCGTCCACCGCCTCGTGGGCGATACCGCGAATGCCGCCCTCGCGGCCGCGCACGTGCGAACGCTCGGCGCCATGGCACCCGCCGTCGTGACGGCCTGCGCGCTCTACTACGACGGTGACGTCGATGCGGCAGAGGACGGCATCCGTGCGTACCTGCTGACGCGGCCGACCGATGTCGAGGGCATGCGTCTCCTCGCCCGGATCGCTGCCGGGCGTGACGCGCTGGAGGATGCGGATTTTCTCTACGAGACGGTTCTTGAGCTCGCGCCGGACTACGAGGCGGCCCGGTACGAGTACACGTCCGTGCTGATGCGGCGCCATCGCTACGCCGAGGCAACGGCCGAGATCGGCCGCCTGCGTGCCGTGGACCCCGCGAACCGTGCCTACCGGATTGCCGAGGCCACCGCCGCCGCGGGCGCGGGCGATCACGCGCGCGCCCTGCACCTCTACCGGGAGCTTCGCGCTGACATGCCGCGCAATGCCGAGCTGCTGCTGTCGATCGCCCACTCGGAGAAAACGCTAGGCCGCCGGGCCGAGGCCATTGGCAGCTACCGCGAGGCGGCGGCGCTGCGCCCGGATTTCGGCGACGCCTACTGGAGTCTCGCCAATCTCAAGACCTACCGCTCTACCGATGCCGAGCTCGCGACCATGGAGGCGCAGTTCGCCGCCGCCGGGACCGGGACGGTCGATCGCTATCACCTGGCCTTCGCGCTCGGCAAGGCGTTTGAGGACCGTGGCGACTATCGCGCGTCGTTCGACTACTACCGCCGCGGTAATGCGCTCAAGCGCGCCGAAATCCGCTACGACGTCGGCGTGCCCGAGGACATCGCCCGGCGCCAGCAGGCGCTGTGCGACGAGCGGTTTTTCGCCGACCGGCAGGGATTTGGCTGCCCGGACCCGGATCCGATCTTCATCGTCGGCCTGCCGCGTGCCGGATCGACCCTGCTGGAGCAGATCCTCGCCTCACACTCTTTGGTCGAGGGCACGATGGAGCTCGCCGACATTCCGCTCGCGGTGTCCGGGCTCGATCGCCGCGGACGGCGGACGGACGGTGCCCGCTACCCGGAGGTGCTCGCGCACCTGTCGGCAGAGGAGTGCCGGCGACTCGGGGAGAAATACCTCGCCTCGACCCGGATCTACCGCACCGGCAAGCCGTTCTTCATCGACAAGATGCCGAACAACTTCCGCCACATTGCGCTCATCCACCTGATGCTGCCGAACGCCAGGATCATCGACGCGCGACGCGAGCCCATGGCGTGCTGCTTCGGGATCTTCAAGCAGCTCTTTGCTGCCGGGCAGGAGTTCAGCTACAGCTTCGATGACATCGCCTGCTACTACGCCCTGTACCGTCGACTCATGGACCACTGGGACCGGGTGCTGCCGGGACGCGTGCTGCGCGTCGAGCACGAATCGGTGGTGGCGGACCTCGAGGGCAGCGTCCGCCGGCTGCTCGCGTTCTGCGGCCTGCCGTTCGAAGCGGCGTGTCTTGAGTTTCACAAGACCTCCCGCAGCGTGCGCACGGCAAGCTCCGAGCAGGTCAGGCAACCCCTCTACCGGGAGGGTCTCACGCAGTGGCAGCACTTCGCGCCATCGCTGACGCCTCTGAAGGACGCCCTGGTTGCCCACGGCGTGCTGCCGGCCGCGTGATGCCGGGCGCCGGCCCGTGCGGGCCTCGCCGCAGGTGCCGCGTCGCTACTGGTCGGGGTCGAGTCCGAGGTCGGCCGTGCGCGCGCGCTGGATGTCATCGGCGACGTCGAACGACCGGCAGACCCAGAGGTACATGAGGCCCGACACGGCGAGCCCCACGAGCATCGCGATATCGGCACCGCCCAGGGCTTTCGCCACCGGACCGCGGTAAATCTCGGTCGAGAAGAACGGAATCATGGCGAAGAAGCCGATGAAATAGGCGCTCAGCCCACGCCAGTTCCAGCGGCCGTACATGCCATTCGGATTGAAGATCTCGCGCACCGAGTAATGCCCTTTGCGCACCACGTAGAAGTCGACGAGGTTGATGGCAGTCCAGGGCGTGAAGAGGTACAGCAGGATCGACAGGAATTCGCCGAAGCGGTCGATCAGGTCCTTCGACATGACGAGCGACAGGACCAGCGTGCAGCCGAGGCAGACGACGAGCGACAGGACGCGCTTGCCGAGCGTCGGGGTCATCTTCTTCAGCGAGTCGACGACGCTCAGGAGCGTCAGCGAGGCGCCGTAGAAGTTGAGCGTCGTGATCGTGACGAGGCCGGCCAGCGAGACGAACAGGAGCACCGTGCCAAAGCCCGGCGTGATCTGGTCGCCCGAGGCACGAATCGCCTCCGACAGATCGAGCTTCGGAAAGAGCGCGGCGGCGACGGTGCCGACGAGCATCGTCCACACCCCGCCGATGAACGCGCCGAGCGCAGTCCACCAGAACGACGCCCGGACACCGACCTCGCGCGGCAGGTAGCGCGAGTAGTCGGACACGTAGATCGACCACGAGATCTGGTAGGACGCCGCGGCAAAAAGCTGCGCGAGGAACGGTGTCGGCTGGAACTGGCCGAAGACGAGTTCATCGGCCGGCAGGCGCAGACGCAGCACGCCAAAGACCGTGAAGACGAGCAGCGCCACGATCATGATCGCGGCGACCCAGCGCTGGGCGATGTGGATCACCTGGTAGCCGGCGAGCGCGATGCTCACCGCGAGCAGGGAGAAAATCACCATGGTCGTGCGCTCGTCGCCGCCGAAGAGCGTACGGATCGTCTGCGCCGCCATCGCCTGGTTGAACGCGTTGAAGCCGATGTAGGCGATGAGGGCGACACCCCAGACCAGCAGCGCGCCGACGTAGCCGAACTGCGGCCTCGACTGGATCATCTGCGGCAGGCCGAGCTGCGGGCCCTGCGTCGAATGGAAGGCCATGAAGAACGTGCCGAGTGCGCAGCCGAGGATGACGGCGACGGCCATCCAGAGGAAATGGCCGCCGAGCGCGGCGCCGACGACGCCGGTCGCTACCGTCGCAAGGTGCGCCTCGCCCGAGAACCACACCGGCCAGAGGTGCCAGACCTTGCCGTGCCGTTCCGCGAGCGGAACGTAGTCGATGCTGCGGTGCTCGAACAGTTTCACGTTGGCCAATCCAGAACTCCTTGGGGCCAGCCCACGGGGCAAACGTCGCAGGATATACCCCCACGCGACGGACTGCGCGGCCGGGTCACGGCGATCGCCGCGTTGATGCGCTGCGGCAGCAACGCGTCGCGTCAGCCGCCCGAGGCGGCCAGCGTCCGCTCGGCCGAGACCAGGGTGTTGTGCAGGAGCATGGTCACCGTCATCGGACCCACGCCGCCCGGTACCGGCGTGATGTAGGAGGCCTTCTGCCGGCAGCCCTCGAAATCCACGTCGCCGATGATCCGCCCGTCCGGCAGCCGGTTGATACCGACGTCGATGACCACCGCGCCGGTGCGGATCATCTGCGGAACGATCAGGCCCGGCACGCCGGCGGCGACGACCAGAATGTCGGCCAGCATCGTGAACTGCGCGAGGTCACGGGTCTTCTTGTGGCAGATGACGACCGTGGCGTCCTGGCTCATCAGCATGAGCGCGGTCGGCTTGCCGACGATGTTGCTGGCCCCGACCACGACGACGTTGCGGCCCTCCACTTCGATGTTCTCGTGCTCGAGCAGCTTCTGCACGCCGTACGGGGTGCAGGGGGAAAACACGGTGCTGCCGGTGACGAGGCCGCCGACGTTGTAGAGGTGGAAGCCGTCGACGTCCTTTTCGACCGAGATCCGCTCGAGTACCGCGCGGATATCGATGTGCGCGGGCAGCGGCAGCTGGATCAGGATGCCGTCGACGGTCCGGTCGGCATTGAGGTCATCCACCGTCTGCAGCAGATCGGCCTGGGTCGTGGCCGCGGGCAGGCCGATGAATCGCGATTCGATCCCGATGTCGGCACAGGCGCGCACCTTGTTACGGACGTAGACCTGCGAGGCCGCGTTGTCGCCGAGAAGGATCACCGCGAGGCCCGGCGCCCGGCCCAGCTTCTTCAGCGATTCGACGCGCAGGGCGTACTCGGCACGGAGCTTACGGGCGACTACACGACCGTCGATGATGTGGGCTGTCACGGGAACCTCGGAATGACTGTTACAGGGGCAGGCGCTGCGCCGCCTAGGTACCGCCGACACCGGATCCTGTCAAGGTCGCGTACCTGCGGGCGGTGGTTTGTTAGCGTGCGGCGGACAGGGGAGGCACAATAGCGCACCCGGTGTTCCGCACGCCGCGCGCCGTTTCCGGCAGCGCGACTTTAACGGTAGTTTTCCGCCGCTCATGACTGCCACGGTCGTTCGTTCCCTGCCCCCCGGGCCCGCCCCCGATTTCGCCCGCTGGCAGGCCCGCTACCCGGAGCGCTACCCCGCGTTCCTGGAGAGTGCCGCGGTCGGCGCCCCGCTCGGACGTTATGACATCCTGCTGCGCGCCGAGGGCGGCACGCTGTCACTGACCGCCGATGGCACGGTCACCCACGGCCGACCCGGGGAGCGGTTTCTCGACGCGCTGGATCGGCAGTGGCAGGCGCTTCGCA
>CAITAM010000403.1 GCA_903890265.1 uncultured Pseudomonadota bacterium
CAGGAGCTACGGGCACTCGGCGAAGCGAAAAGCGAGCTCGAGGCCGAGCTGCGTGCCGCGGCCGAGGCCCAGGCGCAGCAGCGCGAACTCCTGAGCACGGCCGAGGCCCGGCTGAGCGACACCTTCAACGCACTAGCGGCGAAGACCCTGCAGGCCAGCAGTCAGCAGTTCATGGACCTCGCCAGAGTCCAGTTCGAGGCGCTGTCCGCGCAGGCGGCGGGCGAACTCGAGAAGCGCGAAACCGCCATCACGCAGCTGGTCGCACCGGTCCGGGAGTCCCTCGACAAGGTCCAGCTGCGGATCGCCGAGGTCGAGAAAGACCGCCACGGGGCGTACAGCGCCCTTCTCAACCAGGTTGAGCTGCTCGCCAAGGGCCAGACGGACCTGCGGCGCGAGACGACGAGCCTCGTGGGTGCCCTGCGCCGGCCCAACGTCCGCGGCCGCTGGGGCGAGCTGCAGCTCAAGCGCGTCATCGAGATGGCGGGAATGATCGACCACGTCGACTTCCAGGAACAGCCCTCGGTCACCACCGATGACGGCGACCTGCGTCCCGACCTCGTCGTCCGCCTGCCGGGCGGACGCTCGATCGTGGTGGACGCGAAAGCCCCGCTCGACGCCTACCTCTCGAGCCTCGAGCAGACCGACGAGGCCGCCGTCAAGGCGCTGCTCGTCGACCATGCGCGGCAGCTTCGCGAGCACATGGTCAAGCTCTCGCGTAAAGCCTACTGGGAGCAGTTTCCGAACACGCCGGACTTCGTCGTCCTTTTCATTCCGGGCGAGGTGTTCTACAGCGCGGCGCTCGAGCAGGACCCGGAACTGATTGAATCCGGCGTACGGCAGAAGGTGATCTTCGCGACGCCAACGACGCTGATCGCGCTGCTGCGCACGGTGGCGTTCGGCTGGCGCCAGGAGGCGCTCGCCGACGACGCACGCCGCATCGCCGAGCTTGGCAAGGAGCTCTACGACCGGCTGCAGACCCTGGCCGGGCATTGGGTCGCCGTCGGCAACGGCCTGACCAAGGCGGTGGGCTCCTACAACCAGGCGGTCGCCTCGCTCGACAGCCGGGTACTGACCACCGCGCGCAAGTTCCGCGATCTCAACGTCGCCGCGGACAGCAAAGAGCCCGAGGAACTGAAGCCGGTCGAACTCGTCGTGCGCGAGATTCAGGCCGAGGAACTGCGCCGCCCCCTGGCGCTCGTGCCGCCGCCGGCGGAAAGTCGCTGAGCGCGGCGATCCCGCTGTTTACCCGACTCAGGCGTCGGGCGGCGGCAGGAACTGGGCGAACAGCACGGGATTGCCGGCAGGATCGAGATAACCGGTCTCGCGGCTGCCGTAGAAGGTCTGCCGGCGCGGCTGAAACACCCGCTCACCGGCGAGCCGGGCCTCGACATCGGCAAGACTCGCGACCTCGACGAAGAGCGACGTCACCCTCGGCAGGGGTCCGATCAGTCCGAGCGTCGCCGGCGTGAACTCACCGGCGAGCGACGCCACGGTCTGGTACATCACTTCCGTCGCCCCGAGCGACAGCTGCACGAATCCGAGCGTATCGCCGTGTGGCACTTCGATCGTCGGCACCGCACCGAGCTTTGCCCAGAACGGCAGCACGGGCTCGATGGCATCGACCACGAGCACCGGCGTCAGGCGACGACAATCGATGGCAGGCATGTCACGGCTCCGGGCTCAGAACTGGCCACGCTGGAAATCACTGATGGCCTGGTGGATCTCCGCCGGCGTGTTCATGACGAAAGGTCCGTAGCGCGCCACGGGCTCGTTGAGCGCCTTGCCACCGATGACGAGAAAACGCGCCGGTCCCGCGACGGCCTCCACCGCCAGCCGGTCACCGGCGCCGAGCTCGGCGAGACGCGGTGCCTGAACGACCGTCGTGCCGTCTGGCGTGCGCACGCGTCCCTCGTAGACGTAGAGGAATGCCGTCTTGTCGGCGGCGACGGGCGCCTCGAAGCGTGCTTCTGCCGGCAGCGCGACATCGAGGTACAG
>CAITAM010000404.1 GCA_903890265.1 uncultured Pseudomonadota bacterium
CAACAACCGTCGTCGCCGTCATGAGCGCGCCGGCGGCAAGCTCGATAGGCCATGGGTCCGCGGTATAGCCCCACAGCGCCTCGATGACCTTAAGCATCGCCTCGGCGAACAGGTTGATGTTGACTCCGAACCAACCAATCAGCGAGAGACCGAACGCCAGATTGAGTGCCGCGGCGCCGTGCGCACCGAATGCGACACGAGTCAGCATGTAGGAACTGAGCCGCGTGCGCGAGCCGACGATGCTGGTGAGCGCGCCTAGCACGGTCAAAAAGATACTTCCGACGAGGATCGCCGAGAGGAAATTGCCGCGCGGCGCTGCCCTCGCAAGGTCAAGGCCCTCGATTAATCCGGGCAGGGATACGCTGAAGAGCACATTGCTGACGGCAATCCGCCACCACGGGATTGACCGGTCAGCCGGCACAGGTGTCGTCGAAAATTCGTCGGAGTCCATCGTTCATGGAATCTAACAGCTTCGAGCCGGTGAGAGCACCGGGCGCCGGTGATTGGCCGCCAGTGACCACGGAATGGCCGGCCCGGGGCGCGGCCGGCACTTTATTGGCGCCGGAACCCGGTGCTGCGCACCGTGATGGACCATCGGATTGAGGAACTCTAGACTGGAGATTGCCCGGCAGTCGGCGCGCCGCACTGAACGATCGTCCCGGGCTGGGCCCGCCTGACGAGCCGGACGCTCGGTCCCTCAATGAAGGCCGCCGTGACCAGGCACCTCCGCCGAGGACCGTCCTCACGGCGATGGACCGGGTTATTGGAGGGAGCGGCATCCATGCGCATTGCAATCATCGGTGGCGGCATCGTTGGCCTGACCACCGCGCTCAGCCTCTGCCGCGTGGGTCTGCGAGCGACGGTGTATGAAGCCGTCGCAGCCCCCGCCCCACTCGGGGTCGGCATTAACCTCCTCCCGCACGCGGTCCGCGAGCTGACCGAGCTCGGGCTGCTCGAGAAGCTGCTGAGCGCCGGTGTTTCAGCCCAGCAGCTCGTGTACCGGATGGCTGACGGTCGGGAAGTTTGGCGCGAGCCTCGTGGCACGGCCGCGGGCTACGCGTGGCCGCAGGTATCCATTCACCGCGGCCAGCTGCAGATGCTCCTGCTCGACGAAGTGATGGCTGATCTGGGCGAGGGCGCCATGCGGTTTGGTCACGTACTGCAGTCGCTTTCCGCCGGCCCGACCGGCGTCGCCCTGCATTTCACGGACCGTCGGTCCGGCGCTGCACTGCCGGTGGAGCACGCGGATGTCGTCATTGGTGCCGATGGCATTCACTCGGCAGTCAGGCGCCATTTCTACCCGGATGAGGGCAGACCCCGGTGGAACGGGATCTCACTGTTCCGCGGCGTCACGAGGCTGCCGGCGGGGGCGGTGGGCGCGGTAACGCACTGGGCGGGCCACTCGAAGCAGAAATTCGTCGGCTACCCGATTCACGTAGACGAGGCCTCCGGAGAGATCCTCTTCAACTGGATCTGTGACCTGCCGACAGGCGCTCCCGGCTCCACGCCACGGGAGGACTGGAATCGCAGGGCGGACGCTGCCGGTTTGATAGAGCGGTACCGGGATTGGCGCTGGCCTGACATCGACGTGCCGGCGATTATCCGTGCTGCGGGGGACATTCTTGAATTCCCGATGGTGGACCGGGATCCGCTGCCGCAGTGGACGTTCTCCCGGATTACGCTGGCCGGCGATGCCGCGCATCCGATGTACCCGATCGGCTCCAACGGCGCGACGCAGGGAATCATCGATGCAAGAGCGCTGGCCTATTTTCTTGCCACTGAACCGACCGCGACTAGCGGCCTTGCCAAGTACGAGGAGGAGCGACGACCCCGAACCACGGAGATCGTCCTCGGCAACCGGGCGCACGGACCCGATCGGGTACTCGAGGTCGCGCACGAGCGAGCGGCTTTGCGCCACACGACGCTGAGCGACGTCTTCCCCCTGGAGGAGCGCGCGGCAATTGCGCTCAATTACAAGCGATTGGCGGGCTTTGACCCGGCAGAGCTGGCCGCGAGCCGCAGCTACACCCCTGAGAGTTAAAGGGTGCCCCGCCGATTTCCCGCGGGGCGCGCTGGCTTTGCCGTGGTCACCTCAAACTGACACGGTCCGTCCGTTGCCGATCAGCCGCCGTGCTCTCAGCGACGAACGACCTCCCACTCGATCTTCGCGTTCGGCAGCGTTCCGCCCTGCGGCGAGTAGATCACCGGGCAGTTCACGACGATGTGGGTCTTGGTGATCGACACCTCAAGCGCCTGTTTCGCCGCGAGGACCTCGGCTTCGGACTTCAGGGTGTGTGCCTTGGCCGGGTTTGCCCAGGTGACCGTGCTGACCTGCCAGAGCGGCGAGTAGTTGGGATTCGTATTCGCAGGACCCGCCGGCGAAGGCGCCGAGGGAATGACGTTTGCCTGCTTGAAGTTCGTCACCACGTAGATGTCGTCGTAGGACACGGTCGGGGAATCGAGTACGTTCGCCAGTGCCGGCACCAGATTGACCTGCTGCCCGGCGGCAACCGACGGGTCGGACGCATCGGTCTGCAGGTAGGCCACGGCCTTGCCGTCGTACCAACCCGGAATCAGCGGCAGCTCAATGACCTTGCGGACCTTGGCGTCATCACGGTCGTGATCGTTGTCAGCGAAGGCAACGGTGCTTGCGAGCAGGGCGCCTGCGATACCGAGCGCGAGAAAAGTGTTTGACAGCTTGACGGACATGGTTCGGTTTCCTTGGTGTGTTGGAACGATGGCCACGCACGACGCGTCCTGCGCCGACACGGGGCTCGCTGAGGAGACCGGCAGCACCCCGCACAACTCACACGAGTTCACAGCTTTTAAATTCTTTTTTTCGCCTCGTAATAAAGCACGCCGAACCACGGTCTCCTGACGCTTCGCCTGACCGGACCTGCTCTGCATCGGGCCGCCGGCATGCCGGTGCCGCCTGCCGGGATCGTCATGGGCGAGCGTATGACGCGTGCCCGCTACCACTGATTTCCCTTCCCGTGCTCCGCTGGGAATGGGTCTGGCAGGCGCGTATGATGCAGGGCAACAGGAGTCTTCCATGCAGACTGACGGTCGGCAGCGCCGGGTACACGGACTGCCACGATTGCTTCTGGCGGCACTCGTCGGTGCCGGTGCCCCGGTTTCGCTCTCCTTCCCGGCAGACGCAGGCGCTGCCCTCACTGCGCCTGATTCCTCGGCCCCGGCGGCTCGGTCCATCGATCCGGATCGACCGGCCGACGGCTGCCGGCCCGGCTCCGACGCGGCGGGCTTCTGGTCGCGCCTCAAGGAGGCGTACGAAACCCACCTGACATGGAACGGCGGCGATCCCGATGCCGCACCCGCACGCGTGGTCGGTGGCGCCGAGCTTCCGGTGTCGAACCCGCCCTGGCCGTACGCGGCCTGGAATGTCGGTGGTACCCCCGTCATCGGTGTCGAGAACCAGACGTCCAGTGCCCTGATGGACGCGCTCTACTGCGGTCCCGGCGGCCAGCGCCTCAAGGACTCCCGCTTTACGATCTATGGCTGGGTGCAGCCCGGCGCCAATGTCAGCACGTCCCACACGCGGTTCAACTACACCACCGGGACCGGTGGCAACTACCCGGCGGCGTACTCCTTTCAGCCCAACGCCGTCCAGCTTGACCAGGTAGCGATCTACTTCGAGCGGACACCGGACGAGGTCCAGCGAGAGCACGCTGACTGGGGATTTCGCGTGACC
>CAITAM010000405.1 GCA_903890265.1 uncultured Pseudomonadota bacterium
CACCGAGCGGGCGATGCTTGAGTACCTGAGTGACGTCGGGCGATCGGTGACGCTGGCGACTGCACTGACACGTGCCGGCAGTTTTGTTGCTCTCGACGAGGCGTTGCTCGATGAACTGCTAGGCCATACGCAGCGGATCAAAGTCGTTCGGCTCGCGCACCTCCTCGCGACGCACGCCTCTCTGCCGTGGCTTAGCGTGGCGGAACGCCACAGCCTGCGGATCGCTGGCGGCAAGCGCTGGATCGCCGTGACCCGAGCCGGCGAGCGACTGGAGCTACGTCGGCCAAAGCGTTGAGCGTCGACGGCTCATCACGGTCTGGTGATGCGCTCGATGCCGGACGGTGTCGCGACCAGCAGCACGTCCGCGCCGCGATGGGCGAACAGACCGCATTCGACGACACCCACGAGTTGAGTGATGCGTGTCTCAAGCGACTTGGGGTCACCGATAGAGAGGCCGTGCACGTCGAGGATCACGTTGCCGTTGTCCGTGACGCAGCCCTCCCGGTAAACCGGCTGGCCGCCGAGCTTCACCAGCTCGCGTGCGACGTACGACCGCGCCATGGGGATCACTTCGACCGGAAGCGGGAAGGCGCCGAGCGCCGGCACCACCTTCGATCCGTCAACGATGCAGACGAAGCGCTCTGCCACCGCGGCGACGATCTTCTCGCGGGTAAGCGCCGCACCGCCGCCCTTGGTCAGGCTGAGGCTCCGATCCGCCTCATCCGCCCCGTCCACATAGATCGGCAGCCGATCGACAGAGTTGAGATCGACGACCTCAATGCCGATGGAGCGAAGCAGGCGCGTGCTCTGCTCAGAGCTCGACACGGCGGCTTCGATGGAGTGGCGCCGGGACTCGAGGGCGCGGATGAAGTGGTTGACGGTCGAGCCGGTGCCGACGCCGATGATCCCGCCGTCCGGCAGGTAACTGAGAGCGGCCTCGGCGACCTGCTTCTTAAGATCTTCGCTGCTCATTGGACTCTCCCGCGGAGGCTGGAAAAACAGGCCTTTTGCTAACCCCAGAAACAACTGTGCCCGCTTTCGCGGGCACAGTCTTGAAGTTGCGAAGGGAGCGGTCTTCCGATCCTGCGATCGGAGAGACCGCTACCCTTGGCCGCTTCTGAAGGCTTACTTCTTCTTCGCAGCCTTCTTCTTCGTCGCCTTCTTCTTAGCAGCTTTCTTCTTAGTCGCCATAGTGGTTCTCCACGTTTGGGTTAGTCCGAGGCGGAGTATATACACAAAAAGTCAAATTACAAGCAACAGTAGTCTGCATGTGATAGCCGGGTCATCGATCGTGATCGACGTCACGTGTCGAGGTGATGAGCATCGTTGGCGCTCATCGTCGGCGCAACGCACGGATGGTTTATCTCCGCTGAGCGTTCTCGTGCTGGAAATTCCAGTGCTTCGCGTTACGTGAGTGCGTTGATGAACTGCCACTCATGCTCGCTGATCGGCGTCACCGATAAGCGGTTGCCACGGCGGAGGATGAGCATCTCCGGCAGGTCGGCGTGGTGCTGTTTCAGAGTCTCCAGCGACACCGCGCGCGCAAATTTGCGCACGAAAGTTACGTCGACGACGTACCAGGTCGGGGCGTCGCGGCGGCTCTTCGGATCGTAGTGATCATGACCGCGCTGGAACGCGGTCTCGTCCGGGTAGGCCTCTGCCGAGATCCTGCCAATGCCATAGATGCCGGGCACGTCGCAGTTCGAATGGTAGAAGAAGACCTGGTCGCCCCGCTTCATGCCGTCGCGCATGAAGTTCCGCGCCTGGTAATTGCGTACCCCATCCCAGGCCGTCGTTCGGCGCGGTGCGGCCTTGAGGTCGTCGATGCTGAACACGTCCGGTTCGCTCTTCATCAGCCAGTAATTCATGGTTGCTCCGGTCGGGATGTGGGGACGATGAGTAGCTCTCCGGGGGTCGCGATCGCATCGAGAGGCACGTCCCATCGCGCATGGCCCAGCGATTCCGCGCGCTGGAAATCGTAGGCAAGTCCGACGAGACGCGGCCGGGCGTATTGTCCGCGCCGTGCCCGTATGGCGAGCGCCCGGTCGTAAAAGCCGCCCCCCATGCCCAGGCGGTTGCCCGCGGAGTCGAAGGCCACGAGCGGCAGCAGGATGACGTCGAGCTGGGTCGCGGTCCGGTGCAGGTGCGCGAGTGCACCGGGTTCGAGGATGCCGAATCGGTTCCGGCGCCAGGCGCGCGGCGGCGATAGCAGGGGCGCAAAGCGCATCTTGCCCGCGGCGGCACGGGTGATCACCGGCAGGTACAGGGTTACGCCACGCTCGCGGGCGAGTCGGTGCAGCGGTTCGGGATCGAGCTCCCCGTCGTGCGCCAGGTAGATGGCAACGCGGGATCCGGACTTGAGAAAACCGCCCCGGGCAAGTCGACGAGCGACCGCCGTCGCCGCGGCGCGCCGCGCCGCGGGCTCCACCTGACGGCGCAGGGAGCGGAAATGCCGCCGGAGTTCGATGCGGGTCGCCGGCCGGGGTGCCGGGCCCGACGTCAGGCTGTCCGGCATGTCAAGAGCGCGCACGGACTGCCGCTCAGCAAAATAAAGTGGCGCCACCCGCCTGTGCCGTCACAAGTCTTTGCTCTCGAGCCAGAGCAATAGGTGGAGCGCGCCAAGGCACTTAAGGCTTTCCGCTCGAAGGCGGACTTGCACAATACTGCCCATAGCGTGATGCCCCGGGTTTTCAGCATTAAGGTCGAGAGGAACCTACGACCCATGTCGAACACCGCAGGCGGCGCCACGTACAGAGTACTGCATCCCCGGCTACGTTGGTATGACGCGGACCGCAGATCCGGCACGGGAGTGCCGGTCGGGCACCCAAGGGGGTCAGAGCTCGAGCTGCTGGCTGCGCTCGAGGGCTGCTTCAACGCGCTCACGCAGGGTTCGCACCTTGGCCGTCAGTTCACCATCGCCAAGCGACTCGCCCTTGCGGTTCTTGAGCAGCTCATTGGCCATGTTCAGGGCGGCCATCACGGCGATGCGGTCAAGGCCTACCACGCGACCGGTATCCCGGATCTTGCGCATTTCGGAATTCAGGTGCTCGGCGGCATCGAGGAGGGCGGCTCGCTCCTCCGGGGCGCAGGCAAACTGGTAGTCCTTCTCAAGTATACGGACGCTGACGCGGGAAACCGGGGTCTCGCTCAAGTGCCATGCTCCATCGCCTTGAGGCGGCCGATCATCGCTTCGACACGCGTGCGGACCTGTTCGTTCTTCTGCAGCAGTTGCGACCGCTCGGCGGTCAGCGAGTCCTGACGGGACCGGAGGGCCCGATTTTCTTCCTTCAGGTGCTTCATTGCCAGCATCAGTTCGTCCAGACGCTTCTCCAGACGACGAATCTCAAGCTCGATCTGGGATTTGCCGGCGGCGTCGCTCATACGGTGAATATAGGCTTTGCGCCCCGTACAGGTCAACGAAACGCGGAGCTTTATCCCGTCTGCGGGTAGAATCTCGCCATGGTATCGGTGACCTATCCTGATCTTGCAAGGGCGCTCAACCTGCCCGGCGTGGAACTCGCGCCGGCCGAGGCACATGGCGCACTCTGCGGCGCGATGTGTGCGACGCCGGGGTATGGCGTGGAGGAATGGCTCATCGAAGTGCTGCCGGACACGGCCGCAAGCGGTCCGGTGCGGGAGCTGCTCGCTCGGGTCTTCGCGCGCACGCACGAGGAGCTGACCGGGCCGATGTTCGAGTTCCACCCGCTGCTGCCGGGTGACGACGCTGCGCTCGCCGACCGGGTCGTGGCGCTCGCCGAGTGGTGCGCCGGATTCCTCTACGGGATCGGCATCGGGCGCGTCGTCACGGCCGACCAGCTGGGTGGGGACGTCGGCGAGATTATCAAGGATTTCAGCGAGATCAGCCGCGCGGGCGTTAGCCCGGGGGACGACGAGGAAGAGAACGAGGCGGCCTTTGCCGAGCTCGTCGAGTTCGTACGGGCGGGTACGCTCGTGGTGTTCGGGGAGCTGGCCACGGTGCGCGATCGCGTGCTGCCGCCGGCGGGAGGCCTGCATTAGCCAACTGACCATGCCCGGAGTCCGGATCCGCCGCGTGCGTCCGGCCGCTGACATCCCGGCCGCCGACGGCAGTCGCGCGCAGACCCGGGCCCGCGCCGAACACGGGCGGCGCCGGCGCGACTTGACGCGCACCATGGGGCGCGATGCAATCGCGATCATCCCGGCGGCGCCTGTCCGCCACCGCAACAGCGACGTCGAGTACGCGTACCGGCAGGACTCGGATTTTTACTACCTGACCGGATTTGCCGAGCCGGATGCGGTGGCGGTGCTGATTCCGGGCCGCCCGACCGGGGAATATGTCCTCTTCTGCCGCGATCGCGACCGTACGCGCGAGATGTGGGACGGCGGCCGGGCAGGCCCTGCCGGTGCGGTGAAGGTGTTCGGTGCCGACGATGCCTTTCCCATCTCGGACATCGACGAGATCCTGCCGGGACTGCTGGAGCCACGCGCCAGGGTCTACTACACGATGGGCCTCAGCCCCGAATTCGACAGTCGAGTCATCGGCTGGGTCAATGGCTTGCGCGCGCAGGCCAAGCAGGGTCTGCATTCGCCGCAGGAGTTCGTGGCTCTCGATCACGTGCTGCACGACATGCGACTCATGAAGAGCCCCTATGAGCAGGAGCAAATGCGCCACGCGGCGGACATCGCCGTTGCCGCCCACGAGCGCGCCATGCGGCTGGTCGCACCCGGCGTGACCGAGTACGAGGTGGCCGCGGACCTTCTCCACGAATTCCATCGCCACCGGGCTGAGCCGTCCTACCTGCCGATCGTCGGCGGCGGGAAAAATGCCTGCGTCCTGCACTACCGGGACAACAGCGAGGTGCTGAAGGACGGCGATCTCCTGCTGATTGATGCCGGTTGCGAGTACGGCTACTACGCGTCGGATATCACGCGTACCTTCCCCGTCAACGGCCGGTTCAGCCCGGCGCAGCGCGCCCTGTACGACGTGGTGCTTGATGCTCAGCTTGCCGCGATCGAGAAGTGCCGGCCAGGCAACCACTGGAACGACCCTCACGAGGCGGCTGTCAGGACGGTCACGCAGGGCCTTGTGAAACTCAAGCTCCTGTCCGGGAAGCTGCCGGCCCTGATCAAGGACGGGGCGTACCGCGAGTACTTCATGCACCGCACCGGGCACTGGCTCGGGATGGACGTGCACGACGTCGGTGACTACCGGGTCGACGGTGCCTGGCGCGTCCTCGAGCCCGGCATGGCGCTGACCGTAGAGCCAGGCATCTACGTGGCCCCGGGAGCGCGGCGCGCGCCCAAGGAGTTTCGGGGTATCGGCATCCGGATCGAGGACGACGTCCTCGTCACGAGGACGGAACCGGACGTGCTCACCGGCGCGCTGGTCAAGGACGGTGACGCGATTGAGCGCTTCATGGCGGGTTCGGGGGTCGTATGACCGCGTCTGCCACGGCTGATCTGGCCATCGTGGGTGGCGGTATGGTCGGGGCGAGCCTCGCCGTGATGCTGGCGCCGCTCGGACTGTCGATTGCCCTGATCGAGGCGCAGCCGGTGGAGTCCGCGGCCCAGCCGTCGTTCGATGCCCGCACCACGGCCCTGTCGAACGGAACGCGGAAGATTCTGTCGACGATGGGCGTCTGGGACGCGGTGGCTGCCGAAGCCACGCCCATCCGATCGATCCACATTTCCGAACGCGGGCGGCTGGGCCGTGCGGTCATCGACGCCGCCGAGCAGTCCCTGCCGGCCATGGGCTACGTGCTGCCGAACCGCGTGCTCGGCCGGGAATTGTGGCGCCGACTGGCCGGTGTGCCGGGCGTGGTCGTGCACAGCCCGGCGACCGTCACCGCGGTCAGTGCAGACGAGCAGGCGGTGACCGTGGCATGGGAGCAGATGGGCATCGCATCGTCGGTCAGCGCGCGACTGGTGGTTGCCGCCGACGGCGCCAACTCGCTCGTCAGGACCGGGTCGGGGCTCGGCGCCACGCGCCGGGATTACGCGCAGTGCGCGATCGTGACGAGTGCGAGCCCGAGCCAGTTTCACGAGCACGTGGCCTACGAGCGCTTCACCGACGAAGGGCCGGTTGCGGTCCTGCCGCTCGGCGACGGCCGTTGTGCGATTGTGCTGACGTTACCGCCAGAGGCTGCTACAGCCGCGATGCAGCTCGACGACGCGGGGTTCCTTGATCTCGTCCAGGCCCGGTTCGGCTGGCGACTCGGCCGGCTCACGGCCCTCGGTCGCCGAGATTGCTACCCGCTCGCACTGACCGAGGCGGAGGACAACGTGGCGGCCCGTACGGTGCTCGTCGGTAGCGCGGCTCAGGGCCTGCACCCCATTGCCGGTCAGGGCTTCAACCTCGCCCTGCGCGATGCGGCCACACTCGCGGAGGTCATCGCGGACAGTGCGCTCGCCGCCGCGCCTGACGAACGCCGCGATCCTGGTGCGCCGGCGTTGCTGGAGCGGTATCGCGACTGGCGCGAGCGGGACCGACGGGTGCTGATCTCGTTCACCGACGGACTCGTGCGGCTGTTCGCCAGCCCATTGCCGCCGCTGCGGTTCGCCCGCTCGCTCGGCCTGCTGGCCTTTGACCTGTCACCGTCCGCGAAATCGGCCATGTCGGGGTTGTCGCGGGGGTTCGCCACGGCGCAGCCGCGCCTCGCGCGCGGCTTGCCGCTGGTCGGAGGCTTGGTTTCGTGATGCCGCGCGATTTTGATGTCGTCATCGGCGGTGGCGCCATGGTGGGAGCGGCGGTGGCAGCACTCCTCGTCACGGACCCGCGTGCGCGCGGCCTTCGGGTGGCGCTCGTCGAGGCCAACCCGGCCACGATGCCGCTGCGTCACGAACCGCCTGAACTCCGTGTTTCCGCGCTCTCCCGTGCCAGCGAGCAGCTGCTGCGCGCTGTCGGGGCCTGGGATCCGTTATCGGCGCGCGCACCCTGCGCGTACGAGCGAATG
>CAITAM010000406.1 GCA_903890265.1 uncultured Pseudomonadota bacterium
CCGGTGGCGGGCGCCGGCCCGACGCTCGCCTGGCCGCGCGGCGCCGACCGCGCGACCGTGCGCCGCGCGCACGCCGCCGACACGCTCGCCCGCGATCTCATCAACACGCCGGCCGAGGACCTTGGCCCGGATGCGCTCGCGGCCGCCATCGCCGCGGTCGCGGACCGCTACGGCGCGAGCGTCCTGCAGGTCGTCGGCGACGACCTCCTGCGCCAGGGGTACCCCGCGGTGCACGCGGTGGGGCGGGCGGGTCCGCGCGCGCCCAGACTCGTCGACCTGCGGCACGGCGACGAGGGTCCGCGCGTGACGCTCGTCGGCAAGGGCGTCTGCTTCGACACCGGCGGTCTCGACCTCAAGCCCGCGAGCGCGATGGCCCTGATGAAGAAGGACATGGGCGGCGCGGCCTGCGCGCTCGCCCTCGCGCAGATGCTGCTCGATGCGCGGGTGCCGGTGCGCCTGCGCCTGCTCGTGCCGGCGGTCGAGAACAGCGTGGCGGGCAATGCCTTTCGGCCGGGCGATGTCCTCGAGACCCGCCGCGGACTGACGGTGGAGGTTGGCAACACGGACGCCGAGGGGCGCCTCGTGCTGGCCGATGCGCTGGCGGCGGCCGAGGAGGACGAACCGGATCTGCTGATCGATTTCGCGACCCTGACCGGGGCCGCCCGCGTCGCGCTCGGTCCCGAGCTGCCGGCGCTCTTCTCGACGCGCGACGCGCTGACGGCGGAGCTCCTGCAGCACGCCGCGCTGACCGAGGACCCGCTCTGGCCCCTGCCGCTGTGGGACGGCTACGACGACGAGTTCGGCTCCAAGGTCGCTGACCTTGGCAACGTGGCGAGCCATGGGCTCGCCGGCGCCATCATCGGCGCGCTCTTCCTGCGCCGCTTCGTTGCCGCGGAGCGCGCCTGGCTGCACCTTGACCTCTATGCCTGGAACGGCCGCGAGCGGCCGGGCCGGCCGACCGGGGCCGAGATGCAGACGGTGCGTGCGCTCTACTCGCTGCTCGTCAGTCGCTACGGCCTCGGCTGAGCGGGGGGCGGTCAGCGGCCGCACTTCCCCTGCCTCGCCTCGCGGCCCAGAATCGTGGCTTCGAGAGATGTCATCCACCGCCTCCGTTACCCGTGAAGGACTGCCATGCCGAAGAAGACCGCCAAGCCCGACGTCCGTGCCCACTCCCGCCTGGTGGTGGACGGCCTGAAGCAGACTCCCGCACGCGCCATGCTGCGCGCGGTCGGCTACGAGGACGCGGACTTCGGCAAGTCCTCGATCGGCATCGCGTCCACGTGGTCGAACATCACGCCGTGCAACGTGCACGTGGACGGGCTCGCCCGCGAGGCGGCGGCCGGTGTCGACGCGGCCGGCGGCAAGAGTCGCATCTTCAACACCATCACGGTTTCCGACGGGATCTCGATGGGCTCGCCGGGCATGCGCTACTCGCTCGTCTCGCGCGAGGTCATCGCCGATTCGATCGAGACCGTGGCCGGTGCCCAGGGCTTCGACGGCATCGTGACGATCGGCGGGTGTGACAAGAACATGCCGGGCTGCCTCATGGCGCTCGCGCGGCTCAACCGGCCGTCGGTGTTCGTCTACGGCGGCACGATCCGGCCGGGCATCAAGCACCGCGACATCGTCTCCGTGTTCGAGGCGGTCGGTGGTCGCGCGGCGGGCAGAATCGATGACGCGGAACTCAACGACGTCGAGCGCACGGCGATCCCGGGGCCGGGCGCCTGTGGCGGCATGTACACCGCCAACACCATGGCCTCCGCCATCGAGGCGCTCGGCATGAGCCTGCCGAACAGTTCGGCGCAGGAGGCCGTGTCCGCGAGCAAGCTCGACGACTGCCGGCGCGCGGGCGCCGCGGTGCTCGGCCTCGTTGCCGCCGGCATCCGGGCGCGCGACATCCTGACGCGCAAGGCGTTCCTGAACGCGATCACGACCGTGATCGCGCTCGGCGGGTCGACCAACGCGGTACTGCACCTGCTGGCGATTGCCCAGGCCGCGGGCGTGCGCCTTGAGCTCGATGACTTCACGAAGGTGGGCAAGCGGGTACCGGTGCTGGCGGACCTGCGGCCGAGCGGGCGGTACATGATGAGCGAACTGGTCGCGATCGGCGGGATCCGCCCGCTGATGAAAGCGCTGCTGGACGAAGGGCTGCTGCACGGCGACTGCCTGACGGTGACCGGCCAGACCCTGGCCGAGGACCTCGCTGCCGCCGGCGACTACCCGGCCGGACAGGACATCGTGCGCGGCTTCGATGCGCCGCTGAAGAAGGACAGCCACCTCGTGGTGCTCTACGGCAATCTCGCGCCGGAGGGCGCGGTCGCCAAGCTCAGCGGCAAGGAAGGGCTGCGCTTCACCGGCCGCGCCCGCGTCTACGACTCCGAGGAAGCTACGCTGCAGGCGATCCTCGACGGCAAGGTAACCGCCGGCGACGTGGTCGTCGTGCGCTACGAGGGCCCGAAGGGCGGGCCGGGCATGCGCGAGATGCTGAGCCCGACCGGGGCGATCATGGGTCGCGGCCTCGGTGATCAGGTGGCCCTGATCACCGACGGACGCTTTTCCGGCGGCAGCCACGGCTTCGTGGTCGGCCACATCAGCCCGGAGGCGGCCGATGGCGGCCCGCTCGCGCTCGTGCACGACGGCGACCGGATTACGATCGATGCGAAGCAGCGCTCGATCACGCTCGAGGTCAGCGCGGCGGAGCTCAAGCGCCGCGCGTCGCGCTGGCAGCCGAAGCCGCCGTTCGCGACCCAGGGCGTGCTCGCGAAATACGCGCGCGACGTGTCGAGCGCGTCTACGGGCGCCGTCACCGATCGGGTGCGCGACGCGGTGCGTGGCAAAGCATCGGTGAAGACCGCGCGACCGGCGGCGGCGAAAATCCCGGTGGCGGTGAAGTCGCGCGCGGGCACGAAGGCCGCCCCGCGCAGCGCGACACGCACCGTGGCCGGCGCGCGACGCCGTGCACGCAAATGATGCGCTGCATCATTGAAAGCCGGGTTTTCATGGCCCGCCGTGCACCAGCGCAGACCCTCGTCGGCGCGCGACGCCTCAGCAGCGTGCAATGTTAAGGCGATGGCTTACGGGTTGCGGATAAAGGCTTGCGTCACCTTGTCGGGGACGCTATCGTTCGGGCCCGCTGTTGTATACCGGCGGTGCAGTACGGTGGAAGGCAGCGCACCGCGGTACCGTGCGAGGCTCGGGTGAGGCGATGGATCAGCGCCTGGTGAGACAGGCGCCGCGGCCATCCGCGCCGCGAGGCCGCGGTGACGGCAGGGGATGATGGAATGCGATGCCGCGGCAGGGGGGCTGCGCGGCGAGGGGTCGGATCCGGTTGGGTCCGGCTGAAGATCGGGGGTACCGGGCCCGTCAGGGCCGGGCACGCAACAACACGACCCGTGCGGGTCGGGAGAAAGAGGCTCCCAGCACAATGACTAACAGTCAGGCAAAACGGCGTTCGTTGGTGCTCGCCTTCGTCTTGGGTTTGCACGTCATCTTCGGCGTCGGACTCATCGTGGGCACCGCCATGAAGATCCTCGCGCAGAAGCGTGAGGCCATCGTCGCGGTCGACATCAAGGAAGAGAAGCAGCAGGAGGTCAAGGAACCGCCGCCG
>CAITAM010000407.1 GCA_903890265.1 uncultured Pseudomonadota bacterium
CCCGGTGCGACTGCTGCGCGCCGCGCGTTTCGCGGCGAAGCTCGGGTTTACGGTCCACGACGATTCGTATCGGCCGATGGCGACCCTCGCGCCGCTGCTGGCGGGCGTGCCGGCGGCGCGCTTGTTCGATGAGACGCTGAAGCTCTTCCTCGGCGGCCACGCCGTCGCGTCCTTTCGCAGCCTGCAGCAGTTCGACCTCTTTCGAATCCTCTTTCCGGCGGTCGCCGAGGAACTGGAGACGGAGCCGGACGGTCCGGCAAGGGCGCTGATCGATCTCGGCCTGCGCAACACCGACGAGCGCGTCGCGGACGGCCGCTCGGTGACGCCGACGTTTCTCTTCGCGGTACTGCTCTTCGGTCCGATTGTCAGGCTGATCGAGGAACTCGTCGGCGAAGGCATGAATGAAAACGATGCGCTGGAGGAAGCCTTCAACCGCGTTGTCCACGAGCAGGTCCGGCGCGTCGCCGTGCCCAAGCGCTTCACCCTGCCGCTGCGCGAGCTCTACGGCCTGCAGCAGCGCTTCGAGCGGCGCGGCGGTCGCAAAGCCCTGATGCTCGTCAATCACCCGCGGTTCCGTGCCGCCTACGACTTCTTCGTGCTGCGTGCCGAGGCGGGCGCCGCGGACCCCGAGCTTGCCCAGTGGTGGACCGAGCTGCAGGCGCTGTCTCCGGAAGAGCGACTGGCGCAGGTCGCCGACAGCCCGCCGGCCGGCGACGAACCGGCCGAGGCGGGCGCTGACCCCGCGAAGCGTCGCCGGCGCCGGCGTCGGCGTGGCGGCAGCGGGGGCGGTGGCCGACCGCCGGCAGGCGCGCCGTCCGGCGGTGCCTGAACGCAGTCACTGGTACCCGGCCTACGTCGGTCTGGGCTCGAACCTCGACCGCCCGGCCGGCAGGGTGCGCGAGGCGCTTCGCGCCCTCACGACACTGCCGCACACGCGCGTCGTCGCCGCGTCCCGGCTCTACGACGCGGCACCGGTGGGGTTTCTCGATCAGCCGCCGTTCGTGAACGCGGCAGCGGCGGTCATCACCCGGCTTGCCCCGGCCGCCTTGCACGAGTCGCTGATGGCGCTTGAGCGGCAGCTTGGAAAGGCGCCGCCCAGCGTCCGCTTCGGCCCGCGTCGCATCGACCTCGACCTGCTCGCCTACAGCGACCTCGTCCTTGCCGAGCCGGCACTGACCGTGCCCCACCCGCGCCTGCACGAGCGCGCATTCGTCCTGTATCCTCTGAACGACATTGCACCGGCACTCTGGCTGCCGGGTCGGGGCCGGGTTGCCACGCTGGCCCGGGCCGTGGATGGCAGTGGCGTGTCGTTAGCCGCCGGCGAGATCGAGTGACAAGCAGCAATCCTGTCGTGCCGGGCGCTCCGCTGCCCTACCAGTACGTGGTCATCGAAGGCCCGATCGGCGTGGGCAAGACCAGTCTCGCACGTCGGCTCGCCGAGGCTTATGGCGGCGAACTCGTGCTGGAGCACGCCGAGGAAAACCCGTTTCTCGAGCGCTTCTACCGCCAGCCGAAGACCGCGGCGCTGCCCGCCCAGCTTTACTTCCTGTTCCAGCGCTCGCGCCAGCTCCAGGCGCTGCGACAGCACAGCCTGTTCCGGCCGCTGTGCATCGCCGACTTTCTGCTCGACAAGGACCGGTTGTTTGCCAGGGTCACGCTCGATGACGAGGAGTACGCCCTCTACGAGCAGGTCTACGAGCGTCTCTCGCTCGATGCGCCGCGCGCCGATCTCGTGGTCTACCTGCAGGCACCGGTCGACGTGCTGCAGGAGCGTATCGCCAAGCGGGGCATACGCTACGAGCAGGCCATGGAGCGCGATTACCTGCAGAAGCTGTCGGATGCCTACGCGCGGTTCTTCCACCATTACGACCGCTCACCGCTGCTGATCGTCAACGTGGCCGAGATTGACTTCATCAACAACCCGACCCATTTCGAGCAGCTGCGCTCGGAGGTCGCGCGGCCACGGCGCGGGCGGCATTACTTCAATCCCTACCTCGAGGGCTGACCGGACGCAGGCGCCTGCGCGCCGATCGCCTTGGATCGGTCGTCGGCTACCCCCGGCTCCGCGGCGGGAGAAAAGGGAGTGGCGGCGCGCCGGGAATCGGCAATAATCGGACAATATGTCAACGATGCTGTCGGGCCCGATCATCACTGTCAGCAGGCTGAGCAGGCTGGCGGAGATTCTTGCCCAGTGGCGGGCTCAGGAACTGACCGTCGCTCTCGTCAGCACCCTCGGCAGCCTGCATCGCGGGCATCTTGCGCTCGTCAAGGCCGCGGCGCGGCAGGCGAACCGGGTCGTCGTCTGTGCCTATCCAAATCCCCTGCAGTTCGCGCCCGGCGACCGCCAGGAGCGCTATCCCCGGGCGCACGAGAAGGACGCCGAGGCGATACTCGGCGCCGGCGGGCACGTGCTCTTCACGCCGGCGGACTTCGACCTTTTTCCGATCGGCGTTGAGGGCGGGACCCGCATCGATATCCCGGACCTCACGCAGATCCTCTGCGGGCGGTCACGGCCCGAGCTCTATCCCGGGCTGCTGACGGTCACCGCCAAGCTGCTGCACGCCATTCGCCCGAACGTGCTCGTGGTCGGGGAGAAGGACTACCAGCTGCTGGTGCTGCTGCGGCGCATGACGGCGGACCTTTTGCTGCCGGTCACGGTGGCAAGCGTACCAACCGTCCGCGAGCACGACGGCCTCGCCATGTCGACCGGCAACCGCCTGCTGTCGCTGCGCGAGCGCAACATCGCCTCGCGGCTTTACGAAATGCTGACGGCGATTCGGCGTCGCCTGCTGAAGGGCGAGCGCGACTACGCGGCGCTGCAGGACTTCGGCATGAAGATCCTCGAGCGTGCCGGGTTCAACCCGGAGTACGTGGCGATCCGGCAGGCCGTCGACCTGTCGCCCGTCCGCGAGGAGACGCAGCACTTTGCGGTCTTCGCGGCCGCACGGCTCGGTGCGGCGCGGCTGTCGGACAACATTGTCTTCAAGACCGAGGCCGCGCAACGCGGCCCGGACGCCAGCTAGGCCGAACCCTGCTGCCGGGCGAGCGCCCACGCCGCGTGCTCGCGCACCAGTGCCGACTGGCTGTCGGCGAGGGCGGCGAGGGCGGCCACGATCTCGGGCGAGTGCGGCGCGTTGCCGAGTGCGACCGCGATGTTCCGTTGCCAGCGCGCAAAACCAATGCGGCGGATGGCGCTGCCGGCGAGGCGCTCGTCGAACTCGGCCTCGGTCCAGCCGATGAGCGTGGTGAGTTCGCTGCTGTCGAGCCCGTGGCGCGGCTCGAAGCCGCTCTCGCGCGCGAGGCGGGCGAATTTATTCCACGGACAGACCAGCTGGCAGTCGTCACAGCCGTAAATCCGGTTGCCGATCAGTGGCCGCAGGGCCTCCGGGATCGTGCCCTCGAGTTCGATCGTCAGGTACGAGATGCACAGCCTCGCGTCGAGCCGGTACGGGGCGGTGATCGCGCCCGTGGGGCAGGCCGAGAGGCAGGCCGAGCAGGACCCGCAGTGGTCGGTCGATGCGGGATCGGCCGGCAGCGGCAGGTCCGTGTAGAGCTCACCGAGGAAAAACAGCGAGCCCGCGCGCTCGTCGATCAGGTTGGTGTGCTTGCCGATCCAGCCGAGGCCCGCGTTACGCGCCAGCGGCTTTTCGAGGACCGGGCCGGTGTCGACGTAGGCGCGGTAGCCGAAGGGGCCGATCAGGGCTTCGACGCGCCGGGCAAGCTGCGCGAGCCGCGGCCGCATCGCCTTGTGGTAGTCGCGGCCCAGCGCGTAGCGGGACACGTAAGCGAGGGCGGGGTCGGCGAGCACCTCCGCGGCCGGTCGCGCGCCGGCGGGCCAGTAGTTGAGGCGCACCGAGACGACCGAGACCGTGCCTGGCACGAGCAGATCCGGCCGACTGCGCTTCTGGCCGTGGCGCGCCATGTAGTGCATCTCCCCGTGCCGCCCCTCGGCCAGCCAGCGGCTGAGCCGCGTTTCGTCGTCGGCAAGCTCGATACCGCCGATGCCGACGGCAGAAAAGCCGAGATCGAGCGCATCGGCCTTGATGATGGCGGCAAGTTCGGCCGGGGCCGGGCGGGCGGTACCCGTCGTCATGGCGTGCAGCGAAGGCGCATGCCGAGAGGGTACAGGCAGCGGCAGCGACGATGAAGTCGATCGCCAACTGGGTGACAATGCGCCATGGATCCAGTCGCAACGTCGGTGTACGAGGTGGCCGCGCTGCGTGCGGCCGAGGAGCGTGCGCTTGCACGGCTCGGCCTTGCGCCCGGCGCACTGATGGAGCGGGCGGGTGCGGCGGCCCTCGCCGTGCTCCGCGAGGGCTGGCCACCCGCCCGCCGCGTCCTCGTGCTGGCCGGTCCCGGCAACAACGGCGGTGACGGCCTTGTGCTCGCGCGCCTGGCGCGGACGTCGGGTCTGTCGGTCACGGTCTGTGCTCCGCACCTGACCGCCGCGGCGCCGTCGGCTGAGGTCCCG
>CAITAM010000408.1 GCA_903890265.1 uncultured Pseudomonadota bacterium
AGGAGGGGCTACGCGGCACGACGATGGTCGTCGTCGATACTCCACTGGCAAAGGCAGCAGCGCTCGCGACGGAGGCTCAGGGTCTTGGAACGACGGCTGAAGTCTTCCAGCGATGTGATGGAATCGTGGAATGGACGGCACCGTCATCTCCGAGCGTTCTTGCCCGCCTCGGAGATGAGGATCACCGTCTGAACCCGGTCGTCACCCACGGTCGGATTCAGATCCTGTTCGCACCACCCACGGTCTCCACTTGCTCTGCACTCGGCTCCTACATGGATCGGGTTCACCGTCTGCGGCAGAAAGTTACAGGCGCTCGTTAAGCGAACGAGATGCCGATGCCGTCATCCTTGCGAAGATTTCAGTACGTCACCAGAGTGGTGAGGTTTCTTGCCGTCGCGCTGCTCAGCGCAATCGCGACGTTGTGCCCGTCGGCGGGGGCTCAGGAAGTCCCGGCAGACGTTCCGCCAGAGATGGTGCCCATCGTGCAGCTCTGGGCGCACATCCGCGCGCTCGAAACCGAAGGACGGTATGCCGAAATCCTGGACGACTCGAGGAAGCTCTACGCGCTCGAGAAGGCTCTGCCGAATCTCCCGCTTCAAGCCGTTCTATACGCGGAAATGAATCTCGGAAACGTTCTCAATCAACTGGCGCAGTACGTCGAGGCACGAGAACTTCTCGAGGCTAATCTGGAGCATTTCCGCGCCGCGTTTGGGCGCGAGAGTGTGGAAGCCGCACGATCCATGACCATGCTGGCTCAGGTGCGGCTCCGCCAGGAGGACTACGCCTCGGCTCTGGAGCTGCAGACGGAGACGCTGAGAATTCAGGAGAAGCTTCTTTCGGCGAATGATCCACAGATCGCGATGACGCTCGGTGACATGGGTTTCGCTTATTTTAGATTGGGAGACTTTCCGAAGGCTTACGCGTTGCGGGACAGGGCGCAGAAACTCCTCGAATCCGCAGGAATGGCCGAATCAGCAGCATCGGCGGTCAATCTCGGGAACATGGCGGTTCTGAAGGGCTGGATGGGTGAGTATCCAGAGGAACTCTCCATCAACGCGCGCGCCCTGCAGATGTCCGAAAAGCTATCCGGACCCAACCATCCGGACACGATCCGCCTTCTCGGAGATCTCGCGGACTTTCAATCCGTGATCGGACAAGAAGCGGAGGCGGCCGCCACCTACGAGAGTCTTCTTCCGAGGGTTCAGCGCGTCTTCGGTGCTGATCATCCGGAGGCCGCCGCGGTCATGGATCGGCTCGGCTCCCTGGACGTTCATCTCGGTCGCGTACGGGAGGGTCTTGATCTTCAAGAACGCGCGCTGGCGCTCACGGAGGCACGACTTGGCCCGAGCGCGGTCGGTACCGCTCAGCGGCTTAACAATCTCGCGTACAGCTACGGCAGGCTCGGGAACTTCGAGAAGTCGGTGACCCTGATGACTCGCTCGCTCGACGCCTATCGTACGTCCTTGGGCCCGGATCATCTGACCACGGCCGTCGTCGAATCCAATCTCGGCATGATGCTGGCCAGGTCCGGACGAATGGCGGAAGGGCTGCCACTTGAGCAGGAAGGATTGGCGATCGCAGTGTCGGATGTTGGCCCCGCCAATCCAACCGTCGCCGAGCTGATGCGAGATCTCGGGCGGACATATCACTCGATGGGCGAGACAGACAGCGCTATTTTCTGGCTGAAGCAGTCAGTGAACGTCCTGCAGGGCATGCGTAAGAGTGTTGCAGAACTTGGGGCTGAGAAGCTACGGGCGTATTCAACTGCTGTCGCTGATCCTTATCGC
Source organism: uncultured Pseudomonadota bacterium (assembly GCA_903890265.1). Lineage (GTDB taxonomy): Bacteria > Pseudomonadota > Gammaproteobacteria > Steroidobacterales > Steroidobacteraceae > CAIKMS01. The sequence goes on from CAITAM010000408.1 coordinate 1,788, forward strand.
GAGCTCGCCGCACTCCTCATGTCCGAGGATCGCCTCCCTGAAGCGCTCGCGGTCCTCGACATGCTCAAGGAGAGCGAGCAGTTCGAGTTCATCGAGCGCAGCGAAAGCGCGGATCCGCGACGCTCCAGGCTGGAGTTCAACTCCAAGGAGAGAACCTGGACGCAGCGCTACGAGAAGATCTCCGCGGATCTGGTCCGGATAGCGCAAGAGGAGCACGGGCTTCAGTCGCTCCCCAAACTGTCGGCAGATCAGAAAACGCGCCTCGCGACGCTCGAGTCCGACCTCAAGATCGGCCGGCGGGCACTCGCTGATTTCATCGGAAACTTGCAGGGCGCGTTCGGCGCCCAGGGCGCGCGACGCAATGAGGATCTCGCCGAGATCGGTACCCAGAGCCTCAACGAGACCCGAGGTATGCTGCGCGGGTTCGGGGCAGGGACCGTGCTCGTGCAGTACTACCTGCTCGACGATCGAATCAACGTCCTGATTACGACTCCGGACGTCCAGCTCGGCCGGACGATTCAGGTGTCAAAGACTGATCTTGATGCGCAGGTCGCGGAGTATGTGCAGACGCTGAAGAGTCCCGCATCCGACGTCATTCCGGGTGCGCGCCGTCTCTATGACATGTTGTTCGCGCCGATCCGCAACGATCTGGACGCGGCCGGCGCGAAGGTCGTGATGCTGTCCCTCGACGGCAGCCTTCGCTACCTACCGTTCGCAGCGCTCCACGACGGGCAGTCCTTTCTCGTCGACATCTTCGGCCTGCCGATCTACACGGCGGCCGCCAAACCCCACCTGGAAGCCCCGGTCGCCGCGGCGTGGTCGGCCGTCGGGTTCGGGGCGACACGGGCGGCGCCCGGATTCGCGGCGTTGCCCGGGGTGCGCCAGGAGCTCCGGGGGATCATCAAGGAGGGGAACCACGGCGTCCTTCGGGGCACGGCGTATTTCGATGGCGCGTTTACGGCAACGCGCCTAAAGGAAGCCGGGGCGGGCCCGAGCCCGGTGATCCATGTCGCGAGCCACTTTCAGTTCAGCCCCGGCACTGAGGCCAATTCGTTCCTGCTGCTCGGCGACGA
>CAITAM010000409.1 GCA_903890265.1 uncultured Pseudomonadota bacterium
CGGTACGTGCCGTCGGCATCCGGCAGCCCCACCGGCTCGAGCGCGACGGCGTGCGCCGCGGCGAGCAGCGCCGGCGCCAGTGCCGCGACGCCCGCGACCGGTACCGCGCGGACCGGCGCGCCCTCGAGGTGGCGCACCTGGTCGACAGGCGCGGTGCCTGGCGCGAGGACGACGACCACCGGCAGTGCGCCGGCCGCCGCCGCGACCGCGCTGTCGGCGCGCTCGGTGCCGCTGTCGGTATCGAGCACCACCGCGCGGACCCGCGCCCGTTGCAGTACCTGGAGCATCGCCGGCAGCGCCGCGCGGTCCGCCTCGCTCAGGACGTCGACCCAGACGACGTCGTCGCCGGCATTGCGGGCGGCCGAGACCATGGCGAAGTCGAGCGGCACGGCGCCAAGGCGCGCCCGCCCGCTGCCGCCGGCGATCAGCAGCACGAGCGCGAGGCAGGCCAGCGCGCCGACCGTGTAGAGCAGCCGGCGGCCGAGGAATGACAGCAGAGGGTGCGGCATGTTGGCCGGAGTATGCCCAATGCCCCGGGCCGGCAAATGGGACTTGCCTCTCTGTTAGCATGCCCGGACAGGGGAGAGGATGGCCAGAACGAGACTTGCGTACCGCTGCGACCAGTGCGGCGAGGCGACACCCAAGTGGCAGGGCCAGTGTCCCGCCTGCGGCGCGTGGAATTCGCTCGGCGAGGAAGGCGTGGCCGTGCGGCCGGCGCCGGTGCCCGGTCGCGCCACGCCCGTGCGGGAACTCGGCGCCGTGGCCCTCGACGAGGAGCCGCGCCTGACGACCGGGCTCGCCGAGTTCGACCGCGTGCTGGGCGGCGGGCTCGTGCCCGGCTCGGTGATCCTGATCGGCGGCGAACCGGGCATCGGCAAGTCGACCCTCGCGCTGCAGTCGGCAGCGGCCATGGCCGGTCAGCTGCCCGTGCTCTACGCCACCGGCGAGGAGAGCCTTGCCCAGGTCGGGCTGCGGGCGAGGCGCCTCGGCCTGTCCGGCGCGCCGCTCGCACTCGTCGCCGAAACGTCCGTCGAGCAGATTGTCGCCGCCTGCCTCGGGCGAGGCACGCGCGTGCTGGTCGTGGACTCCATCCAGACGATGGCGAGCGACCAGTCGGGGTCGGCGCCCGGCAGCGTCTCGCAGCTGCGCGAGGCGACGGCACGCCTCGTCGCCTTCGCGAAGCAGAGCGCCACCGCCGTGATCGTCATAGGCCACGTCACGCGCGAGGGCACGATTGCCGGACCGCGCGTGCTGGAGCACCTCGTCGACACGGTGCTGTACTTCGAGAGCGACCTCGGCTCACGCTACCGGCTGGTGCGCGCGGTCAAGAACCGCTTCGGTGCGGCGAACGAGATCGGCGTGTTCGCGATGGGCGAGCAGGGCCTGCGCGAGGTGCGCAACCCGTCGGCTATCTTCCTGTCGCGGCACGAGGAACCGGTGCCCGGCAGCGTCGTGCTCGTCACCCGCGAGGGGTCGCGGCCACTGCTCGTCGAACTGCAGGCGCTGGTCGACGAATCCCGCGCCCAGCAGCCGCGCCGGGTGGCGGTGGGCTTTGACAACAACCGCCTCGCGCTGCTGCTCGCCGTGCTGCACCGGCATGCCGGGCTCGCGCTCGGCGCCCATGACGTGTTCATCAATGTCGTCGGCGGCGTGTCCATTGCCGAGACGGCGGCCGATCTCGCGGTCCTGCTCGCGGTCGCCTCGTCGGTCGACGGACGGCCCCTGCCGGTCGACGCGATTGCGTTCGGCGAGCTTGGCCTCGGCGGTGAACTGAGACCCATTCCGTTCGGCGAGGAGCGGCTGCGCGAGGCCGCCAAACACGGCTTTCGCCGGGCGATCGTGCCGCGCGCGAACGTGCCGAAGAAAGCGATCCCCGACCTCGCGGTGGCGGGTGCCGCCACCATCGCCGACGCGCTGGCGCTCGCCTGGCCCGAGCGGCGTGGCTGAGCGGCGTGACTGAGGGCAAGCGTCGGCTTCTGACGCCGCGCCGCGCGGCGACCGTGCTCCTCGTCGTCGCGGCCGGGGTGACGCTGCTCGTTGCGCGCTGGGCCTCGCGGCCGTCGGGCGTCCCCGCGGAAGGGGCGCTGCACGGCGCGGCCGGGTCGGCAGCCGCGAGCCTTGCCGAGCGGCTGGCGCACCTTGGGCCTGTCCGCCGGCTGCGCTGCGCCGGGGCGCGGCTGCCGGACCTCGACGCGGCGCCGCTCGTCATCCGCTACGGGCACGTCGGTGCCGGCGCGCCGGCCGACGATCGCTGGCTCACGCTCGATGCCGATGGGGCGCGGCTCAGCACCGCGGCGGGCACCCGCTCGGTCGCGGTCGAGGCGGATTTCGCGCAGCGCGTGCGTCTTGCGCTCCTCGCCGAGGATCTCTTGTGTGCCGCCGCCGTGCCACGCCACGGACCGCGCGGCGTGGAGGGCGCGCGCGAGACGATCGAAGTGCGTGGTCGGGGCTTCGTCCGCCTGCTGTCGGTCGATGCCTGCAATGGCGTCAGCGATCCGCTCGCTTTCCAGCACGTGGCGGCGCTCCTCGCGAGTGCCGCCGGGACCGTCGTCGATACCACAGGCCAGGGTGCGCGGGTGGCCCAGGCGTGCAATGACGACCTCTTGCGCGCGGTCGAGACGCGCAGCGAGCGGCTCGCACCGCCGTTTCGCTAGCCGCGCGGCGCCGTCGTCCCCGGTTCGGCGGCCCGCACCCGCACCGTCTTCACGGTGTTGTCGCCGGTCTGCAGGATCTCGACCGTGAGGCCGTGCAGCTTAAGCGAGGTGCCGGGCTCCGGTATCGTCTCGAGGTACTCGAGGATGAGGCCGTTCAGTGTCTTCGGACCGTCGGTGGGCAGCGTCCACTTCAGGGCCCGGTTCAGGGACCGCACGGTCGCCGAACCGGCCACGACCAGGCTGCCGTCGCTGTCCTGGTGCACGTCCTTGTGCAGGATCGATGGCTGGGTGGTGAAGTCGCCGACGATCTCCTCGAGGATGTCCTCGAGCGTGACCAGACCCTGCACGTCGCCGTACTCGTCGACCACGTAGGCGTGCCGCCGGCGCTGGCCCTGGAAGGCGACCAGCTGCTGGTTCAGCGTCGTCCCCTCGGGCACGTACACCGGCTCCTGGCGGGTCGCGAGTGCGACCAGCCGCTCCCGGTCGAGATCGCCGCGCACGAGCTCGCGCACCACCCGCTTCATGTGCAGCACGCCGACGATGTGATCGAGATCGCCCTCGTAGACCGGCATGCGCGTGTGCTGAGCCTCGCGCAGCGCGGTCTCGATCTCGTCCCAGTCGTCATTGAGGTCGATGCCGGAGATCTCGTTGCGCGGCACCATGATGTCGTCGACCGAGATCCGCTCGAGATCAAGAATGCTGACCAGCATCTCCTGGTGACGGCGCGGGATCAGGGCACCCGCCTCGGCGACCACCGTCCGCAGTTCGTCGGCCGACAGCGAATGCTGGGCGCGCGCCGCCGCCGGCGCGCCGATGAGGCGCAGGAGGCCGTTGGCAAAGAGGTTGATGAGCCACACGAGCGGGTAGGTCAGGACGAGCAGCGGCCGGTAGACGTAGGACGAGGGCAGCGCGAGCGTCTCCGGATGCAGCGCGCCGAAGGTCTTCGGGCCCACCTCGGCGAACAGCAGGAGGACCACCGTCAGGATGCCGTTCGCCACCGCGAGCCAGGCCTCGCCGTAGCTCTCGAGGGTGACGAGGGTGACGATACTGCCGGCCGTGACATTGACGAGCGTGTTGCCGAGCAGAATGAGCGCGATCAGCCGGTCCGGGCGCTCGAGGAGCCGCTCGGTCAGGCGTGCGGCCCGTTCGCCGGCCCGCACGCGGTGGCGCAGGCGGTACCGGTTCAGGCTCATGAGCGCGGTCTCGGTACCGGAGAAGAACGCCGAGGCCACGACGCAGGCGCCAAGGCCAAGCAGTGCGTGCGAGAGGGGCACCGGCGTCACGGCGGGCTCACATCGGCACGCTGGCCGGTCGCGGGCCCGCGTGCGGGCGACGGTCGGGGCTCGGGGTCCACGTCA
>CAITAM010000410.1 GCA_903890265.1 uncultured Pseudomonadota bacterium
CACTACCGGCGTTGGAAGCGTTGTTCTCCCAATTGTAGGCCGTCCAGCGATTGCCGCCGGCGCGATCCAGAGTGATGAACTTTGCCGGATCCGACGGGTACGCGAGCCGGTTGGTACCGTAAATGTAGGGAGAAATCGGGTGCTTCGAATTGACATCGACGGTCAGCATCACCTCGGCGCCTCCCTTGCCTGACACCAGGTCGAGCGCCCCGGCCTCGGCACTGCCCGATGCCCAATGGAGAGCGATGAGAACGAGAAGCGCACCCATCGATACGCTACTCTCCCGCCGGCACAGGACGATCCCGCCCGTCTCGGTGTCGCCGTGACGAGACCACCCACCGTTGACGCCAGCCGTATGTTCCATTTGAGTCACTCGCTTAATTGGTCAACCGATCAAGGTAGGGAAGGTAGCGGATAACGTACCGCTTCAGAAGGACAGGCCCGAACACGCCGGCGGCCATCAGCACTGGCAGGTACAGCAGGCAATTGGCTCCGTCCCACGGTAAAGCGTGAAGCATCAGCCCCTTGGTCACGCCGATAAACGGCGTGTTGAAAAGATAGATCACGAAGCTGAGTTGGCCGCAGAGCAGCAGGAGGCTCCACCGACTCATAACACCGGTCCGAACTATTCCATGGAGGACCGGCATCGACAAGCTGCCACAGGCCAGGAGCCGTGCGGTTCCGGGCAGATCCTCGAAATACCAGACCGCAATCGAAACAGCGGCGACAAATGCGCAAGCCGTAATGCCCCAGTAGCGATCGACGAAGCCGAGCCAGCGGTCACCGCCGGCTGCGCAGATGCCACCGAGGACAAAAAATACGTAGTACAGGAACACTCGATTGAGGAACATCACGTGCGGGATCGGCAGCGTGCACATCACGACCGCCGCCGCGAGGAGCAGCGGGAGCCGCCTGCCGTATAAAGAAAAGAGGATCGGGGTCAGTAATGTGTATACGAACAGCACCCAGATGTACCAAACGGAAATTGCCGGACTGCGGTCGGTGTCCCAGAACAAACCGGACAGCGCCTCGACCGCGGACTCCGGGGGGTGGTCCACGTGCATGAAGCCGCGGCCGAGCGCCTTGCCAACCGTGAGAATCAAGCCGAAGCCAATGAACGGCACTAGCAACCGCTCCGCCCGACGGAGTGCGACGCTGGGCCAATCCCCGAGGTCGATGCGATGGGCCCCCGTAAAAAAATAGACATAGCCCGACAGGTACATGAAGAACGGCATGTGAAACTGATACACCGCGGTTTGGGCGTAGCCGAACCACGCGTTGCCCTCAGGCAGCGTTTTTGCCGCCAGATGGCCGAATACGACCAGGACGATGCCGAGGCCCTTGGCGCGATCGATATCAGTTAGCCGCTCACGCTTTGTCATAAATCAGCCATTTCCTCGTGCTGGCGACCGGTGCCGAATCCGCTACCCGACGATAGCGCGAACGGGGTCTCGGCCACGGACGCCCAGGTACTTCGCGGGCCCCAATCACCGTTCTCGCGACCCCGGTCACATTCGCGGCGTCCGTCGCCGCAAGGCCTTGCCCGGCATGTGTAAAATACTGCCCCTAGTACTGCGCGTCGCCCCGTTCGTTCGGGCCCTCGGCATGCTTTCGGGCGGTTTGAGCCCGGGAACGCACCCCATGTAACCATTCGGCGGCGGCGAACTGACGATTCAGCCTGAGGATGCGCGAGTGCGGTCTGGAACGATAACTGGTTTGGCCAACGTGGCGCAGGGCAACCTGTCCCGTCACGAACCGCGCGTACCCGCCCTACGTACACGGCGCACTTCCGTCACTTGGGATGCCGTGGCAAACCTCGCTCGCCGTCCCGGACCACGGCGCAGCGCGGTCCGCAATCGCCTGGGTATTAAGGCCAAGCGGGATTTCGGGCCGTGATAGCGCGCACCGGCTCTGCCGCAAGCCCCCCCCTCGCGCTGGGCCAGATTGCCGATGGCAGCTACACCGTCATCCTGACCCTGATGGTCTGGCTCATTTTCGTCCAGAACGCTCCGCATTCGCTGGCCGGCTTTCAGGCCGGCGTCGCTGGAACGAATTTCGGCGCCGCAAACGTCTCCGATCGCGCCATCAAACTCTCCATGCTGGCCGTTGGCGGGTTCCTCTGTTGCGTGCGCCTGCGTCTCGCGCGCGACATTCTCCGGCAGAACCCCGGCCTCGTTCTCGTCCTCGGTACGGCGGTCGCCAGCACAGGCTGGTCCATCGCGCCGGCGCAGACCGTGCTTCGCCTTGTCTCACTGTTTGCATTTTTTCTCGCATGCCTTGGCTTTGGCTTGGCTAGCTGGCACCCGCGCCGATTCCAGCAGGTGCTGCTGCCACCGTTGATGCTCATCCTTGTAGGCTCCCTCGTCCTCGGTGCGATCAACCCCAATCTGGTCATTGAAGCGAGCGACCAGTACGAGCTCAAAAACTCCTGGCACGGGCTTACGCACGGGAAAAACGAGCTGGGGATGATTGCGGGCATGTCGTTCATCATCTGTGCGCAACTTACGCTGAGCGTCAGGCGTCTACGGCCGGCGTGGGCATTGGCGGCCGCCGCATCGATGACCTGCCTGATACTTTCACGCAGCAACACGTCGCTGTTTGCGGCGCTTCTTGCGGTCACGGGCATGACGGTCCTGATGCTGTCAAAGGCACTCACCCGTCGCTGGGCCAACCGACTGGTCGGCTTCGCAGGAACGCTCATAGTCCTCTATGAGCTTGCAATTCAGAATCTCATTCCGGGCCTGTCGTTCATCCTAAGTCCGATCACATTCCTTACCGGAAAAGACACGACCTTTTCCTCAAGAACGACGATCTGGGCTGTCATTAAAGAACACATCCGGCAGCGCCCCTTCTTCGGGACCGGTTACGGTGCGTACTGGATCGGTCCGTTGCCGGAATCACCGTCATATATTTTTCTTTCCATCATGTGGCTGTACCCGACGGAGTCGCACAACGGCTATCTCGAGATAATCAACGACCTTGGCTTTTTCGGTCTGGTCTGCCTCATATTCTTCATTTACTACTATCTCCGTAACGCACTTCGACTCATGCAAATAGACCGCGCCCAAGGCGCCATGTTCGCCGCACTCTTGCTGTTTGAACTCGTAATTAACCTGTCCGAGAGCGACTGGTTTGCCCGGAGCAATACCTTCGCCATCGTTCTCCTGGCTGCTGTCTGCATGGGCCGCGCCCTCGTCGATGCCCGCATAAATGCCTGGTCGGCTGCCATGCAGCGGAACACCACGTCCGTTACCTCCCGACCGCGGACGACCGCCGTGTCACCGACGGGTCTCGCCCACCCGACGGGCAACCGCCCGCGCGTGCAATGAACTCCGCGACGCCCCATCAACCGTCCGCCGGCATCAGGCTGTCCCTTGTGCTTGACAACTACGACGTGTCTGAATTCGCCGCGCATTGCCTGGCCGGATCCGCGGGCCCGGGATACGTGGTGACTCCCAATGCAGATCACCTCATTCGTTTTGCTGAGGACGCGGACTTTCGCGGCCTGTACGCAGATGCCCGCTACGTGCTTCTCGACAGTCGCTTTCTCGCCCATCTGACGCGCATGACGAGCGGCGAAGCTTTCAAGGTCTGCCCGGGATCGGACCTCACTGCCGCCCTGTTGACGGCCGTCAGGGGCTCTGACTCGCCCATTCTCCTCATTGGAAGCACTGATGAGCAGGCCGAGACCCTTCGGCGCGACTATTCTCTTTTGCGTCTGATTCACTACAACCCGCCAATGGGCTTTATCGCGAAAGAGGAGGAAGTCGGCCGGTGCCTTGAATTCATTTCCGCGGCGGGCACGACGAGGTTTTGCTTTCTCGCGCTCGGTTCACCGCAGCAGGAACTTCTGGCGCGGCTTATCGCCAAGGAGCGCTATCCCGTCGGTCTGATCTTCTGCGTTGGCGCGTCGATCAATTTTCTCACTGGCGTTGAGCAACGGGCCCCGGGATGGATGCAACGGGCGGGGCTTGAGTGGCTGTACCGCCTTTCTCGTGATCCACGCCGACTCGCCTATCGATACCTCGTTCGCGGACCCCGGGTGTTCGCCTATCTGCGGAAAATCGACTTGGTTCGCCGGGAGCGTCCATGACGCTCCCGGCCACGGGTTCGCGCGAACGGTTGCCGCAAAGCGCCGCGCTTCCACGGACTCCCTTCTGGGATGTCGCCCGCGGACTCGGAATCCTCCTGGTCGTCTACGGTCATGTGGCGCGCGGACTCATGACTGCCGGGGTGTTGCCCAGTACGGCGCCGTGGACGGCGCTCGACGCATTGATCTACAGCTTCCACATGCCCCTGTTTTTTTACATCTCGGGTCGATTCTTCCCCGCGACGTTCGTCAGGCAGGGGCCAGCTCAGTTGATGCGCCGGAAGGTAGGTAGCATCGCCTATCCATATCTGCTCTGGTCGTTGATCCAGGGGGGCATTGAAGTCGCGCTCGCCGGACTTACCAATCACGGCGGCAGGCCTGCGATAGCTGGCATTCTCCTCACGCCGATCGACCAGTTCTGGTTCCTTTACGCACTATTTTTCATTTTCGGCGTCGCGACCGCCGTGTACAGCATCCGTTTCCACCCGGCATGGGTTCTGCTCGCGATCGCAGGCATTCTGTTTTTCACAGATGTGTCAACGGTGGCGTGGTCTGGCTTTGGCTACGTTGCCTATTACCTCCTGTTTTTCTCACTCGGTTCCGTGACGGCAGGCGCCCGGGCTCCGTTCCTTGGGCTGTCCGCGGGAGGAACGGCTGCCGTCGCCCTTGTGTCGTTAGCGGTGCTGATCGTGTTACAGACCGGCGCTCTGTCGCCGCTCGGGTTGCACTCGCTGTGGCCACAGCGCATTTCGGCATTTGCCTGCGCGCTGACCGGGTGCAGCTTTATTTTGTGTGCCGCGTCATTAGCCCGCGGGCGTTTTGCCATGCTGATGGCTCTACTCGGCCGTTGCTCGATGGAGATTTACCTGCTCCATATTCTTGCCGCCAGTGGTATTCGAATCGTCATCACCAAGCTGTTAGGTCTGCACGATCCTGCACTGCACCTCTTGCTTGGGCTTAGCGTGGGTACTTTTTTCCCGATTCTGGTCGCACGCGCAATGCGCCGGCGCGGCGGCAACTGGCTTTTTGAGTGGCCACGCACCGCCACATCGTCAGCGGGACAGGCGGCTTGATCAAGCAAGTTACGAGAGCCTCGCCACAGTCGCAGGGCGCTCGCCGCGCAACGGGCGAGGCGGACCGGGGAAAATTGCTGGGACTCGAAGCGCTGCGCTTCGTTGCGGCCTTTGCCGTTTTGATCTGGCACTACCAGCACTTTGCAATGGCGACAACTCTCAGCCCGGCTTTCGTTCGCTCTGAGCAGCCCTTCTATGCGTTCCTGTGGCCGTTCTATGAG
>CAITAM010000411.1 GCA_903890265.1 uncultured Pseudomonadota bacterium
GCCCAGTCGACGTCCGGCCACGGACCATCGCGCCAGCCGCCGCCTTGACCTTGGCGGTCACTTCCGATCGATATTCCGCCAGCACGTCGTTATTGAACGCGGTAGGCTTCTGCACGAAGTCGACTGCGCCAAGCTCCAGTGCCTCCAGAGTCACGCTTGCACCGTGTTCGGTCAGCGTCGAGCACATCACGACCGGCATGGGCCGCAAACGCATCAGGTTGCTCAGGAACTGGATCCCGTCCATTCCCGGCATCTCGACGTCGAGCGTGATGACATCAGGGTTCAGCTGCTTGATGGCGTCGCGTGCCTTGTAGGCATCCGCGGCAGTTCCGATCACCTCGATGTCCGCATCGCTGGCAAGGATATCCGTCATCAGCCGCCTGATGAACGCCGAGTCGTCGACGACCAGTACCCGTATCCTGTCCGTACCTGACGTGCTTGCGTTCATGGCCAGCTTCGCTCCCTGCGTGTCACGCCGCGATCAAAACAGTTCCACGCCGCCGGACTGCGGTGCCTTTTCCAGTGTCTGCATGTACTGGCGCTCGCGGTCCACGATCGTCGTGTTGTTCATCTTCATCAGCTTCTTGACCCTGACCTTTCCGGAATCGGGGAAGTAATAGACCTTGCGCGGCAGGGCGCCACCGAGATCCTCCCCTGACACCTCGAAGCCCTCGGTCTGTACGTACTTTCTTACGAACTCGATGTTGTTTGCGCCTACATCGGTCGCCGCGGCGAGAACTTTCCCGCCACCCACCAGCTTCACCTCGAGATGCTGGCGCCGCGCGCCGAGCTTAAGCAGGTCGTTGATGAGCATCTCCATCGCAACGTTGCCGTAGCGGGTCGCGGCGCTGACGCCTTCACTCCAGGCGCCCGATCCAAGCGACTGATCGATCGGCAACATGAAATGGTTCATCCCGCCAAGGCCTCGCACGCGATCGCGGATGCAGGCCGAGACGCAACTGCCGAGCACGGTGCAGACAACCTCCGAGCGCTCAGTGACGTAGTACTCACCCGGGAGCAGCTTCGCCACGTAGACGCCGAGCAGCGGGTCCCAGTACCTCGTGATATGCGAGAATTGCGGCAGCGCCCGTGGCATGCCGCCCGGCGGTGGCGGGACTCCCGCGATGTTCTCGATGACGCTCATACGGCGATCCGCCGGAACGCCGTCTTGCCGATAAGCTCGTACCGGTCGCAGACCTTGAACAGCGACTCCGAGTGGCCAACGAAGAGGTAGTCGCCCACCTTCTGCAGTTCACTCAGTCGGCCGAAAAGCTCAATCTGCGTCGGCTTGTCGAAGTAAATGACGACATTGCGGCAGAAAACAATGTCAAACGGGCCGCGCATGGGCCAGGGCTGCATCAGGTTGAGCTGGCGGAAGGAGACCAGGGCGCGCGCCTCGGGTTTGACCAGGTAATTGCCATCGTCCTCCCGACTGAAGTACCTCGTGTAGCGAGGTGGAACGCGCTCGGCCCGTTCGGCGGCGTACCGGCCGGCAGTCGCATGGGCCAGAACCTGGGAGTCAATGTCCGTTGCGAGGATCTTGACGTCCCATCCCTGGAAACGGTGCATCTCGGCCAGCAGCACCATCGCGATCGAGTACGGCTCTTCCCCGGTCGAGCAGCCAGCCGACCAGATCCGAAGGCGCCGTGACGCCGCATTGCGCTTCTCAAGGAGCGGCAGCGCTGATTCCGCGAGATACTCGAAATGATGATTCTCGCGAAAGAAGGCGGTCAGGTTGGTGGTGATGGCGTTCGAGAACTCCTCGAGTTCCTCCGCTGCACCGGCGCGGAGCAATTCGATGTAGTCCGCAAAGGACACCATGCCGAGGCGCCGCAGGCGGCGCACCAGCCGGCTGTAGACGAGCTCCCGCTTCGATTCGCTGAGGGCAATTCCGGTGTGCTGGCGGACGAGCTGGCGGATCTCGTCGAATTCGCCGTCGGTCAGGACAAAATCCCGATCAGCCCGCCCCGAGCGACTGTAGGTTGGGGTAGTCATGGTCAGAAAAGGTCGACGTGGCCCGGCGACCCGGCCTCGCGCATATTCTTCAGCGTGTTCACCACGTGCTCGGCGCTGGCGCCGCCGACCAGCAGATCGAATATCACGCGCTCCTGCTCCATGCTGTAGCGGGCGCGGATCTGCTGGCGGAGCCGCTCCCAATCCGCCGGTCGCCGGTGCTTGTGCCGGTCCGCCACGGCGCCTGCCAGAACCTCGAGCGCCTCGTGGGCGTGGGTCATCCGCTGCACGAGCCTGTCGTGGAATTGCAGGGCGACCGACCCGCCTCTGGCGTGACCTGCGATCGCTGCGGCCTCGGCGGACAGGACAGCGGCCAGGTCGTCGCGCGGATCGGCTGCCGCACGGGCCGCCAGGGCCTCGAGTCGGGTCGCGACGGATCCCATTTCGGCGACAAACGATCCCAGTTCCGCAATTGGGCCCTCGGCTTCCCGAAGCGCGATGGCAACTTGCGCCTTCGCCATCTCGACGAAGGAGATGATTTCTTCGTCGATCGACCAGGACGTGGGTGCGCTCTCCTTGTCAGACGGCATGGGCCGGCCCCGCGCCGTCAGGCAGGCAGCACGCGGCGGTGAGACCGAGAATCTTCGCCGCGTCGGCCAGGGCCGGGGAGACGCCACGGTAGGTCAGCGTCTCGCCACGCGCGGCGAGGCTGCGCTGCAGCGAGACAAGCAGCTGCAGACCCGCGCTGTCGGCACGTTCCACCGCGGAGCCATCGAGAACGAGCGAGCCTGCCTCGATCGCCGCCAGCAGGCGCTCACGAAGCTCCGCAGCCTCGCGGATACCCAGGCTCTTGCCGAGCTCAATGTGCTGCACGCTTGCAGATGCCGTGGTGGCGCGCTGGGACATAAATCCACCCGATCCAGTTAGGCCGCGACCGCGGCGCCATCAAAAATCGTGTCTACGATGAGCTTGTCGATATCGAGAAGAATCAGCATCTTCTCGTCCATCGTCGCGAGGCCACGGACGAAGTCCGTGTCGATTCCACCGCCGACTTCCGGGGGCGGCTTAACGTCCGATACCGGCACGTTGTAGACCTCGCAGACGGCGTCGACCACCATGCCGACCGTGCGTTCGCCGCGATCGCTCGCGACTTTCACGACGATGACGACCGTTGTGGGCCCGAAGTCGACCGACTCGAGCGCAAAGCGGCGGCGCAGTTCGATGATCGGCACCACGGCACCGCGCAGATTGATCACGCCGAGTACGTAGTGCGGCGAATGGGGAATCCGGGTCGCCTTCTCCCACCCCTTGATTTCCTGCACGCGCAGGATGTCCACGCCGTACTCCTCGCCAGCCAGCTGGAACGTGAGGTACTGCTCGACACCGGCAGTCGGCTCTTCGCTGCCCGCGCGCTTGGCCTTCGCCCTTGGTGTGCTTGTCGCTTCCATGATTCACCTCGTCCTGACCGGCCACGGCCGGTGACTGTGTTCCGCCATTCCAGATCCAGGCCGGCGAACTGCCGGCTTGGACCTACCGCTTGATCATCAGGCAGCCGCGCTGGCCGCCTCTGCCTGCAACGCGCGCTGCTCGAACGTCTGTACCAGACCCGGGACATCGAGAATGAGGGCCACCCGGCCATCACCGAGGATCGTGGCCCCCGCGAGTCCCCGTACCTGGCGGTAGCTGGACTCGAGGCTCTTGATGACGACCTGCTGCTGGGCCAGCAGGTCGTCGACCATGAGCCCGAAGCGCCGTCCGTCCGACTCCACGACGACCAGCAGGCCGTCGCAGCTCGTGGAGGGGTCTCGCCCGATCCCGAACTGCTGGCCAAGGTCGATGATCGGCAGGTACTCGGAGCGCAGCCGGAACAGCTCGACACCGCCCGGAAGGCGATTCACCTGATCTGCCTTGACCTGGATTGTCTCGACAATGGCGAGCAGAGAAATGACGTAGGTCTCGGCGCCGACGCGCACGAGCTGCCCGTCCAGGATGGCGAGCGTCAGCGGCAAACGGATCTTGATGGTGCTGCCGCGTCCCTCGTTGGAGGTGATCTGCACGTGCCCACCAAGGTCGTTGATGTTGCGCCGCACGACATCCATACCGACTCCGCGTCCGGACACGTCGCTGATGGTTTCCGCCGTGGAGAAGCCGGGCTGGAAGATCAGATTGTGGATCTGGTCGTCGGTGAGTTCGGCGTCGGCCGGCACGAGGCCGCGCTCCCTCGCCCGGTTGAGAATGCGGGCCTTGTTGAGTCCGGCGCCGTCGTCCTTGACCTCGACGATGATGCTGCCGCCCTCGTGGTAGGCGTTGAGCTCTATCGTCCCGGTCGGGTCCTTGCCCGCGGCACTTCGTACCGCCGGCGTCTCGAGCCCGTGGTCGAGGGCGTTGCGCACCAGATGGACGAGCGGGTCCGATATCTTCTCGAGCACCGTCTTGTCGAGCTCGGTGCCCTCGCCCGACAGGCGCAATTCCACCTGCTTGCCGAGCTTCCGTGACAGGTCATGCACCAGCCGGGGGAAGCGGTTGAACGCAAAGCCGATCGGCAGCATGCGGATCTGCATGACACTTTCCTGCAGATCCCTCGTGTTGCGCGACAGATGGCTCAGCCCCTCACGCAGGCGCTCGAGCTGCCCCGGATCAAAGCGCTCGCCGAATTGCGAGAGCATCGACTGCGTAATGACGAGCTCGCCAACGAGATTGATCAGGCTGTCGACCTTGTCGATCGAGACGCGGATGGAACTCGTGTCGCCGGCGGCCTTGGCGGCCGGCGCGGCCTTTGGCGCGGCTGTCGGTGCAGTCGCCGGGGCAGGCGCCGGCGACGCGGCTGCCGTGCCCACTCCCCCGGTGCTCGCAGCCGGCCGCGCGGAGACTTCTTCGTATTCGAGCTTAGAGCTTGCGTCGACCCAGTCGAAGACGTCCTGCACGCGGCGCTGGTCGACGACGGCATTGAGCTTCAACGTCCAGCGGAAGTAGAGCGACTCCGGCACGAGGTCCTCGAGGGCCGGAACAGCGCTGATGTCCGCGTCGGCAATGACCGGCCCGAGCTTCGCGAGCTCGGCGAACATGCGGGTCGGTTCGTTGTTGGTGCGAAGGATGTCTTCGTGTGGCGTGAAGCGGATGATCCAGCCCGGAACGGGGGACGACGCTGCCGTGCCCTCGACGTTCATGAGCGGCATGGCCGCCGTCTCCACGGCGGGCGGGACCGTATCCACTTCCGTCACTGGCAGCGCCGGTGCGGGCGTCAGCGGCACGTCGCCCGACGCCAGAAGGTCCTTGATCGATTCGTTCAGGATGGCGACTCGCTGGACGTCGACGGCGCCACCGGCCTGTGCGGCCTTGATCATTTCCCGGATGCAGTCGACTGACTGCAACAATAGCTGCTGGGCCTGCGAACTCATGGCCCGCACGCCATTACGCATCTCGTCCAGGAGCGTCTCGACGTCGTGCGTGAAGTGGGCGATTTCCACGAAGCCGAAGGTCGCCGCCCCACCTTTGATCGAGTGCGCGGCGCGGAAGATCGTATTGATCGTTTCACGATCAGCCGAGGCGTCAAGATTCAGCAGCCCGGACTCCATCGCGTCCAGGCCTTCGTGGCTTTCCTCGAAGAAGATCTTATGGATCTCCTCCATTTCTGCGTCGAAAGACATTCCATGCCTCCCTGGGTCGCGAGTCTCAGAGCACCCGGGCGATCGTTGCGAGCAGCTGTTCGGGGTTGAAGGGCTTGACGATCCAGCCAGTGGCACCTGCCTGCTTGCCCTGCAGCTTCTTTTCCTGACTCGATTCGGTGGTCAGGACGAGCATCGGGGTGAACCGGTAGCTCGGCAGCGCCCTGAGCTCCTTGACGAGCTCGATGCCATCCATCCGGGGCATGTTGACGTCGGTGAGCACCACGTCGACTTCATGGTCGCGTGCGTACTCGAGTGCCTCGACGCCGTCGACAGCCTGAACGACGTTATAGCCGGCACCACTTAGCGTGAAGTGGACCATCTTGCGCATCGACGCAGAGTCATCGACCGCGAGTATCACCTTCGACATCGTGTCCACTCCCTCCAGCGAATTTCGAGTCTCGGTCGGACCTCGCCCGGGCGCCGACCGTGCGATCGCCATCGCCCGACCCCGACCGAGCCGTTGCTTCAGGACTTGTCGGCTCTGGCCAGCATAAGTTGAGACTGCGTAACGGAATCCGCGGCGTTTCTGGTGATCAGTGACGCAGTTCTCACCCGGGCCCGCGGGGTCCCGTGACCGGGTCTGCGAGAGCCCCTAGGGAGCCTGCGTCGCAACCTGTCGAAGTGGATCGGGCATTCCCTTAACGGGACGGGGCGGGGTGTTCAGCGTCGCGGATGGGGTGGGCTGTCGAAGGTCTGGCGCACTTCGCCGTCGGCGAGGCGCTCCTCGTAGCGCCCCGCGGTGTAGTCGCGCAGCACCGTGCGCCAGAAGGTCACGGCGTCGCCGTTGGTCGCGTTCTCCGTAATGAGCCAGCGACCGCTGAACCGCCCGAATATAAGCGCAGCCGCGACGCGGCCGACCCCGCGACGGCGAAAGGCTCGGCGGATGAAAAAGTCGGCGAGACGGTACTCGGGTGGCGAAGCCGACGCGGGCATCAGCGGCCGCGACACGAGTGCAAAGCCCACCGGCTGCGGACCATCGAGGATCAGGAGGGGATGCGAGCGCTTGTCGCGGAACCAGCGTGCCAGGAGCTCGGCGTCACGCGGACCGTGTTCACCAAATAACGGGAAAACCCCGGTGCTGCTGGAGGCGACGGCGGCGAGTTCATCGACGTATTCGGGGTAGACCGTGCGGATCCAGTTCTGATCCTCGGGCGCGGCGTTGGCATCGCGCAGACAGACGGCCATTGGACAGCTCGCTACCTCGTGTACGACCCGGCGCGGCCAGGTCCGACGTGTCGGGCCTGCGCTGCGGCCCCGGCCTCGGACAGCGTCTACCTGTCCCTTGTCTCGTTCGGCTCCGCCTGCACCGGTGGAAGCGGCAGGATGGCCGCCTGCGGTTCCTCTGTCTGCGCTGGCGCGGCGGACGTGGCGCTCGCCGGGGGCGGTGGCGCGACGGGTGCTGTTGCCGGGGTCGGCAGGGACGTGACGGCGGGAGTGGGCTGCGCCAGGGGCGCTTGGGCGGCTGCCGGTGCCTTCAACGCGCTGGCGGAGGCGTCGGCGGGCGTGTCTGCGGCCGTGTCGGCCTTATCGCTACAGGCGGCCGTGGCCATGACCGCGACCAGGACGGCGCCTAGAATGAACTTCGCAGGCACAAACGTTCTCCGGTCAGGAAACGCGGTACGTTCAGGCCGCGCTTTCCACCCACTGACAGACAGCGCCTCTGCTCGGCCCTTACGGGCCGAGCAGAGGCTCGAGCTGTCTTACTTCTTGGCAGCGTCGGCGGCAGCCTTGGCGGCGTCAGCAGCGCTCGAAGCAGCGGAGCTGGTCGCGTCGGCAGCCGACTTCACGGCGTCGGCAGCGCCGGCAGCGGTGGTCGCCGCGGCAGCGCCAGTGGCCTCGGCGGCCGACTTGGCGGCATCGGCAGCGTTGCCGGCAGCGGTGCTCGCCGCATCGGCAGCAGCCTTCGTGGCATCAGCAGCGGCTGCAGCCGAGTTCGCGGCGTTCTGCATGCCCTCGGCAGCCTTTTCCTTCGCCCCACCGCAAGCAACGAGTGCCAGCGCGAGGGCAGCGGCACCGATAATAATCTTCGCGTTCATTCGTTTCCCCGTTCTAAAAAAACTGTTTTCAACAGGTTGGTGCGCGAGCAACCTCGCACGGCCCGACCCTGGATAAGACCCGGGTCGTGCGCCGATTCTACTGCGTTTCTCGGGCGCGCGCACACCCGCCTGCATATTGCGCCTTTTGCGGCCGCTGCGCCGCGATCGATTAGACTGGCCGGGTCACAAGCCCGGCAGCCGGAGGTCACGGTGACCAGCGCAGTTCCAGACAGCCGTTTTGAAGCCCATCTGGCGGAAATGATGCGCCGTGCCGACCGCGCCCTCGAGGCCGGTCGCTGCGAGGCGCTCGCGGTCGCAGCGTGATTTCCGCCGCTGCAGTACCGGGACGACCAGCCTTACGCATACCGGCCCGCGGCGCATTTTCGCGCCTGGGCGCCGCTTGCCGACGCGCCGGGGTCCCTGGTGGTGCACCGTCCGGGACGGCGGC
>CAITAM010000412.1 GCA_903890265.1 uncultured Pseudomonadota bacterium
CGTCACGCCGCTCGGCTTCTCGCCGCGCAACGCATCGGTCCTCGTCGGTGGCACGGTGCAGCTGACCGCATCCGTCTACGGCCAGACGACCGGCGCCGTCGCCTGGTCGGTGGACGGCGTGGCGGGTGGCAACGCGACCGTCGGCACGATCTCGGCCACCGGTCTCTACACGGCACCGGCGACGCCGGGCACGCATACGGTTGGCGTGTCGAGCACCAACTTCGCGGGCGTGAGCGGCAGCGGCACGGTCGGCGTATCGGACGTTACCGCGGTCACGACCTACCACGGCGACAACAGCCGGTCGGGCGTCTACGCCCACGAGTACGCGCTGAACACCGCCACCGTCGGCGCCTCGACGTTCGGCAAGCTCTTCTCGTGCGTGGTCGACGGCGACGTCTACGCGCAGCCGCTGTACGTCGCGAACCTCTCGATCGGCGGCGGCGTGCACAACGTGGTGTTCGTCGCCACGATGCACGACTCGGTCTACGCGTTCGACGCCGACAGCCCGAGCTGCGTGCAGTACTGGAAGACCGCCTACGTCACCCCGTCCGGCAGCGTGACCTCGGTGCCGGTGGCGGATCTCGCCGCGGGCGGCGCCGCCTGCACGGACATCAACAACGAGGTCGGTATCGTCGGCACCCCGGTCATCGACCCGGTCGCCGGGACCCTCTACTTCGTCGCGAAGACCAAGGAGTCCGGCGCCTGGGTGCAGCGCCTGCACGCGCTCAACGTCAGCACCGGCGCCGAACGGGTACCGCCCGTCGCGATCGGCGCGACCGTGTCCGGCGTGACGTTCTCACCGCTCTGGCAGAACCAGCGACCCGCGCTCGCGCTGAACAACGGTCAGGTCTACATCGGCTGGGGCTCGCACTGCGACTACTCGACCTGGTACGGCTGGCTGATGGCCTACAACGCGACGACGCTGGCGCAGACCGCCGCCTTCAACGTGGCGCCGCGCGGGGCCGAGGGCGGCATCTGGATGAGCGGCGGCGGTCCGGCGATCGACAGCAGCGGCAACCTCTACGTGACCACCGGCAACGGCACCTTCGACTACACGAGCTCGGTCGTGCCGCCGCTCGCGCCGAACGCCGACTACGGCGAGAGCTACCTCAAGCTCAGCCTGTCGACCAGTGGCCAGACGGGCAGCCTGCAGGTGGCCGACTTCTACACGCCGTCGCAGAACGCGGCCTGGACCGCCAACGACCAGGACCTCTCGGCCTCGGGCGTGGTCGTGCTGCCGGACGGCACCGGCCCCACGGCGCACCCGAACCTCGTGCTCGGCGCGGACAAGCAGGCGCATATCTGGCTGCTCGACCGCAGCCCCGCGCCGACCGGCAGCACGTCGATGGGCGGCTTCAGCCCGACCGCGGACAACGTCGTGCAGTACCTCAACCTGCCGGGCACGGCGGCCGGGTGCGCGAACCACTCGGTGTTCGGCACGCCCTCGTACTGGAACAAGACGGTCTACGTCACCGTCGGTGGCAATGGCGTCATGGGGATTCCGCTGGCGAACGGCGTCATGGCCGCGAACGGTGGCGTCGCGGCGCCGACGCTGACCAGCAGCGAGAGCTACGGCTTCCCGGCGCCAACGACCGTGATCTCGACGTCGCCAGGCTCGACGGCGGGCCTGCTGTGGACGCTCGACGACTCGGCCTACGGCGGCGGCAACTGCAACCTGCCGTTCGGTCCGGCGGTGCTTCGCGCGTACGACGCGACCACGCTGAAGACCCTGTACACCAGCGCGGGACAGACCCGCGACACCGCGGGCGGGTCGATCAAGTTCCAGCTGCCGGTGGTGGCCAACGGCCACGTCTACGTCGGCGGCTCGGCGCAGCTCACGGTGTACGGCCTGCTGCCCTGACGGTGCCCGCACGGACGCAGCCGGGTCGCCGTCGCCAGACGGCGACTTGGATCAACGGTGCGGCGGGGCGCGGCCCGGTATAATGAGGGCATTGCGTGCCTGGCACGCGCCCGTTCTGGAAGCCGGATGCCCGTCGCGTTGAGTCGCTCCTGCCTGCGCCTCGTGACCGCCATGCTGATGGCGGCGCTGGTTGGCGCCTGCGGCGGTGGTGCCTCGTCCTCCGGCGGCAGCGGCAGCGCGCCCTCGGTGCCGGCGACACCGGCCGGCTTCAGCGCCTCGGCCGTCGAGGCCACGGCAGTGACGCTGACCTGGAACGGCGTCAGCGGCGCGACGAGCTACGCAATCAACCGTAACGGCACGGCGCTTGGCAGCACGGGTGCCACCTCGTACACGGACTCGACCGTGAGCGCGGCGGCGACGTACACCTACACGGTCTCGGCCATCAACAGCGCGGGCGCCTCGGCCGCCACCGCGCCGCTCAGCGTCACGACGCCGGTGGCGCTGCCGGCCGCACCGACGGGTCTTGCGACCACCAGCAACACGGCCACGGCCGTCACCCTGACCTGGACAGCCGTCACCGGTGCGACCGGCTACACGGTGCTACGTAACGGCGAGACCGTCGGCACCAGCGCGACCCCGAGCTACACCGACTCCACGGTGGCGGCAGCGACCAGCTACGGCTACAGCGTGACGGCGAGCAACGCTGCCGGCAGCTCCGCGGCGAGCAGCGTGCTGCCGGTGACGACGCCGGCCCCATCCGTGAACGCCCCTGCTGCGCCAACCGGGCTCGCCGCCCCGTCGGTCAGTTTCCAGGCGGTGACGCTGACCTGGGCCGCCGTCACGACTGCGACCGGCTACACGGTGCTGCGCGACGGCACCGTCCTTGGCAGCCCGACCGCGGCGACCTTTACCGACAGCACGGTGCGCGGCGCCACGAGCTACAGCTACACGGTCACCGCGCACAACGCGGCCGGCAGCTCGGGCGCGGGCGGGCCGCTCGGCGTCACGACCCCGGCGGCGCCGCCGCCAGCGACCCCAGCCGGTCTGGTCGCCATGGCCCTGTCGAACAGCGCCGTGCAGCTCAGCTGGTCGATGGTCGCCGACACCCAGTCGGGGGCGGCGAGCTACCGTCTTTACCGCGACGGCGCGCTACCCGGGATCCTGGCGGGCTCCGGCACCCAGTACACCGACACGGGCCTCGCCCAGGCCTCGACGCACAGCTACACCGTGCAGGCGTTCGATCCGTCCGGCGCGAGCTCGGCGCAGAGCACCGCGTTCAGCGTGACCACGAAGGGACCGGGCACGCCACAGCTCCTGCAGCCAACGGTCATCGGCGCGACCGTGCCGCTGCAATGGACGGCAGCGAGCGACACGCAGACCGGCCTCGGCTACCGCGTGCAGCGCCGCACGACGGGCGGCGGCGCGTTCACGACCGTGGCCACCACCACGTCCACGAGCTACACCGATTCGCCGTTTGCCGCGGGCGGCAGCTTCGACTACCAGATCGTGGCCTTCGACAGCGCGGGCTACACGGCGAGCAGCGGCACGGTCAGCGTCACCGGCACACCGTCGGCGCCGCTCGTCGTCAGCCCGACGCACGCCGAGCTCACGACGGGGCAGAGCGTCTCCTTCACCGTCACGTCCGGTGGCAACCCGCCGGGTCCGACGCCGACCTACGCGGTCGACGGCGTCAACGGCGGCAACGCCACGGTCGGCACGGTCTCGGCAAGCGGCGCCTACACCGCCGGCACCGCGCCCGGCGCGCACACGGTCACGGCGACCGCGGGGACCCAGACGGTCAGCGCCACCGCAACCGTGACCGACCTCGCGGCCGTCGCGACGTACCACGTCGACGCGGCGCGCACCGGGCAGAACCTCAAGGAATACGCGCTCACGGCAGCCACCGTCGGCGGCGGCACCTTCGGCAAGCTGGCGGCCTGCGCGGTGGACGGCGACGTCTACGCCCAGCCGCTGTACGTGGCGCAGGTCCCGGTCATCGTCAATAATGTGAGTCAGGGAACCCACAACCTCGTCATCGTCGCGACGATGCACAACTCGGTGTACGCGTTCGATGCCGACAGCACGAACTGCCAGACGCTGTGGCGGGCGCCCTACCTCGGCGGCACGGTGACGGCCGTGACGCCGGCCGACGTGAGTGCGAGCTGCACCGACATCCAGACCGAGTACGGCATCACCGGCACGCCGGTCATCGATACCGCGAGCGGGCGGCTGTACTTCGTCACGAAGACCAAGGAGCAGGGCCTGCCCGTGCAGCGCCTGCACGCCGTGTCGATCGCGACCGGCCAGGACGTCGTGGCGGCGCCGCTGATTGCCGCCACCGCGAACGGGCTCGCCTTCAACGCGCTCATGAACAACCAGCGACCGGGCCTCGCCCTCGCGAACGGCACGGTGGTCGTCAGCTGGGCGTCGCATTGCGACGTCCACCCGTACAACGGCTGGGTCATGGCCTTCGACGCAACGACGCTGGCCATGACGCACTCGCTCCTGACCACGCCGGGCGGTGGCAGCGACGGTGCCGGCGGGATCTGGATGGCGGGCGGCGCGCCGGCCATCGACAGCGACGGCAACGTCTACGTCACGACCGGCAACGGTACGTTCGATTATTCGTCGCAGGTCTTCCCGCCGCTCGCCCCCCCGGCCGATTACGGCGAGAGCTACCTGAAGCTCAACGCCCAGCTCGCGGTGACCGACTTCTACACGCCGAGCGCCAACACGAGCTGGACCGCCGCGGACCTCGACCTGTCCTCCTCCGGTGTCACCGTGCTGCCGGACGGCGCGGGACCGTCGCTCGCCCACCCGAACCTCGTCGCGGGCTCGGACAAGCAGGCGCACCTGTGGCTGCTCGACCGCAGTGCGGCGGCGAGCGGCAGCACGTCGATGGGCGCGCTGCAGGCGAACGACGGCGGCGCCTACAAGTACCTCAACCTGCCGCTGCCGAGCTACAGCGGCTGCTACGACCAGCAGGCCTTCGGCACGCCGACCTACTTCGCCGCGACCGGTGATCTGTTCATCGCCGTCGCCTCGACCGGCATCATGCGCCTGCCGCTCGCCACCCTCGTCGCGACGCCGAACCAGGCGACCGTGACGCCGGCCGCCAGCACGAGCGACATCTACACCTTCCCCTCGCCCACCACGGTGCTGTCGGCAGCCGGGGCCAGCACCAGTGGCATCGTC
>CAITAM010000413.1 GCA_903890265.1 uncultured Pseudomonadota bacterium
CGGCGTCGTCACCGGACTATGCCGCCGTCCGGCCGGGCGTTGCCGTCGATCCGGTACTTGATGCGGGCGCGCACCCCGATTTTCGCACCGAGTGGTGGTACGTCACCGGCTGGCTGAGCGAGGCGGGCGGGCGCGAATCGGCGTTCCAGATCACGTTCTTTCGCACCCGGCCGGCGGGTGCCTCGGCGAACCCGAGCCGCTTTGCCGCGCGCGAACTCGTGATCGCGCACGCGGCGCTGCTGGTCGCGGACGGCAGCGGCCAGTGGCACGCCGAGAAAATCGCCCGCAGCGGCTTTGGACTGGCGCACGCCGACGCCGACCGCCTGTCGGTCGCGATCGACGACTGGCAGCTGACGGCGGCGGGTCCCGAGCTCAGCGCCTCGGCCGGTGATGCCGCGGGGGGCTTCGCGCTTCGGCTGCGTGGCGGGTCGGCGCTGCTGAACGGCGTGGACGGCTTAAGCCAGAAGGGTCCGGATCCGGCCTCGGCCAGTTATTACGTGAGCGTGCCGCAGCTCGTGGTCGAGGGCACCGTGCGCCACGGCACGGTCAGCCGTGCGGTGACCGGACGGGCGTGGCTCGATCACGAGTGGTCGAGCCGCTTCCTCGACCCGGCGGCGGTTGGCTGGGATTGGGTCGGCCTCAACCTCGACGACGGCGGCGCGCTGGTGGCCTTTCGGCTGCGGACCGCGGCGAACCGCGCGCACTACGCGGGCGCGACGTGGCGGCGCGCCGACGGGGTGGTGCGCCATTTCGGGCCGGACGAGGTGCGATTCGTGCCGGGGCGGGTCTGGCGCTCGCCGCGCACGGGGATCGCCTATCCCGTCGCCTGGCACGTCGCGATCGGCGAGACGGCGGTGGATCTCGTGCCGTTTACCGACGACCAGGAGGCCGACACCCGCCGCACCACGGGCGCGGTGTACTGGGAGGGCGCGGTACGCGCTGCGGGGCCCATGCTTACCGGTCGCGGCTTCCTTGAGCTCACGGGGTATGGCACGCCGCTGGTGCTGCCCTGATCGGGGCCGGGCGGGCACGGCGCGCCTTGACGCTGTCTAAGCCCGCTCTGCACACTAGCCGGCCTCATCTGCCGCGCAGAAGTAACCGCCGATGCCCGTGATCACGCTCCCCGACGCCAGCCAGCGCCACTTCGACGCACCGGTCACGGTCGCCGAGGTCGCCGCCTCCATCGGCGCCGGGCTCGCGAAGGCGGCACTCGCCGGCAAGGTGGACGGTCGGCTCGTGGATACGTCGTTTCGTCTCGAACAGGACGCGACGCTGGAGATCGTGACCGGCAAGCACGCCGATGCCCTCGAGATCCTGCGCCACTCGACCGCGCACCTGCTGGCGCACGCGGTGCAGTCGATCTACCCGGACGCGCAGGTCACGATCGGTCCGGTCATCGAGGACGGCTTCTTCTACGACTTCGCCTACAGCCGCCCGTTCACGACCGAGGACCTCGCGCTGTTCGAGGCGAAGATGCACGAGATCGCCGCCGCCGACCTGCCGGTCAGCCGGCGCGTCGTGCCGCGCGACGAGGCCATCGCGCTCTTCAAGGGCATGGGCGAGCACTACAAGGCCGAGATCATCGACAGCATCCCGGCCGGCGAGGACGTGAGCCTGTACGGCGAGGGCGAGTGGTTTGACCTGTGCCGCGGGCCGCACGTGCCCTCGACCGGCAAGTTGAAGGCCTTCAAGCTGATGAAGGTGGCCGGTGCCTACTGGCGCGGCGATTCGGCGAACGCGCAGCTGACCCGCGTCTACGGCACGGCCTGGGTTGACGAGGCACAGCTCAAGGCCTACCTCACGCGGCTCGAGGAAGCGGAGAGGCGCGACCACCGGCGCATCGGCCGCGAGCTTGACCTGTTCCACCTCCAGGAGGAGGCGATCGGCAGCGTCTTCTGGCACCCGAAGGGCTGGCAGCTGTGGCGCACGATCGAGGCCTACATGCGCGACCGGCTGGAGCTCGCCCACTACCGCGAGGTGCGCACCCCGCAGCTGGTCGACCGCTCGCTGTGGGAGAAGACCGGCCAC
>CAITAM010000414.1 GCA_903890265.1 uncultured Pseudomonadota bacterium
CGCCGCGCGCAAGCTCAACCTGCGGACCACCGGCAACGCGGGCGGTGTCCACAATCTCATCGTGCGGGCGGGCAGCGATGACCTGCCGGCGCTGCTGAAGACCATGCAGCGCGGCCTCGTCGTGACCGAGCTCATGGGCCAGGGCGTCAACGGCGTGACCGGGGACTATTCGCGCGGTGCGGCCGGCTTCTGGGTTGAGGGCGGCCAAATCGCCTATCCGGTCAACGAAATCACCATCGCCGGTAATCTCAAGACGATGCTGAAGACCATTGTCGCGGTCGGCGCCGACGTCGACCGCCGTGCATCCCTGATCACGGGATCGCTGCTGCTCGACGAAATGACGATCGCCGGCGAGTAGCGCCGCCCGTCTTGTCGCCACGCGGCTACGGTGCCTTGGTCAGCACCGACTGCAGCGTCCTCGCACTGAAGTGGGCCTCGATCGCGGCTTCGAGTGCCGTGCAAAGGGCGTCTGCTTCAGGTATCGCCCGTGCGTCGCAGCGGCTGGTGTGTTCGGTGTCGCTGCCATCGCGTACCGCGAGCACGATCGCGCCGAGCAGAATCGAATCGGCGCTGCGGCCGGGTGCGAGTGATTCGTCTGCCGCGACCTTGAGCAGTCCCGCCCGCGCCAGGCTGCCGATAATCGGCGTAAGAACGCCGCTCGACACGTCAAATTGCTCGGCCAGTGTCGTCGGCGTGGGCAGCTTGCCGCCGGCCGCGTACGCCCGTCCCACGACGATCATCGTTGACAGTGCGAGGCGCTCGGCCAGACGCGGGCTCGCGACGAGCAGTCGGCGGCCGGTACGCAGGTAGCGCGGATTCTGCAGGTAGTACGCGAGCTGGGCTCCGAGCAGCAGGATAAGCCAGCTGAGCCACAGCCAGGACAGCGTCAGCAGAGTGATCGCAAAGCCCGCGTAGACGGCCATCATGTGCGTCGAGTACGCGCCGAGGTAGGCGAACACGAATCCAGCCGTCACCCAGACGATGCCGGTAATGACGCCCGCGAGCAGTGCCACCCGGCCCCGGACGTGGGTGTTGGGTACGAAACCGTAAAGGAAGGTCAGCGCGAGGCAGGTCAGCAGCCACGGTGGCGCGGCGTGCAACGTGGCGAGCAGCGGCGCGAGCGAGGTGTGCTCCCGCAACCACTGCGTGTTGCTGCGGCTCACGAGGCCTGAGGCGACGCCGAACGTCGTGACGATGGCCACGGGCCCGACGATCAGTACACCGAGGTACTCGCCGACACGCCGGCCGGCGCCGCGCAGGCGTGGCACGTTCCAGATGTGGTTGAAGGACTCCTCGACTTTCTGGATCAGCGCCATGGAATTGAATATCAGCACGGCAAAGCCAAGGGTTCCGACCAGTCGTCCCTGCAGGCGGTCGACGAGGGCGATAAGTCGGCCGGCGAGCTCGCCCGCCTGACTGCCGACCGGCCGCAGGAATTCACTGAGGAGCGGCAGCAGGTTGTGGTGCAGCCCAAGGCCTTTGAGCACCGACAGGGCGAAGGCGATGAGCGGCACGATCGACAGCAGGGTCGTGTAGACGAGGCTCATCGCGCGCAGGTTCAGATCGCCGGTCATCAGGTCGCGGCTGAGCGCGTAGACATAGCGGGCAACGACCCGTGCGCGGCCCGCCAGCGGACGCTGGTCGACCGACGAGGTCGAAAAAAGAGCGTTTTCCAGCCGTGTCTGCAGGGAACTCATGGCGCGCCGCTGGACCGAATTGCGCTGCATTTAAGCACAAGGGCAGGACGCGGTATCCTACCCGGCATGCATAAATCCGCGGGAGAGAGTCAGCCATGGTCGGTAGAAAGCTCGCCTTCGGGCTCGCCGTGTCCGTCCTGCCGGGGCTCGCGATGAGCGTTGAAACGGCGCCGTACGGCACGTGGCGATCGCCGTTGTCGGCTGCCGCGACGGTCGCGGCGTCCGCCGGTCGGCCCGGTAACCTCAGCGCAGCGGCGGGGCGGGTCTACTGGACCGAGAGCCGCCCGGCCGAAGGCGGACGCAACGCCCTGGTGGCGGTCGTGCCGGGTGCGGCGCCGGTGGAGCTGACGAGTTCGGGCGCGAACGTACGCACCCGCGTCCACGAATACGGTGGCGCGCCGTACGTGGTGGCCGGCGATCACGTGTACTACAGCCAGTTCGATGACCAGCGTCTCTACGAGCTGCGCCCCGGTCACAAGCGCCGGGCAGTGACCGCCAAGGGGTTCCGGTATGCCGACTGTGCGGTGCTGCGCGCCTCGCCGGCGCCCGTTCTCGCCTGCGTACGGGAAGAGCACCTGCCTTCCGGTGAGGTCCGCAACGCGCTCGTGCGGCTCGATACGGCGCGGGAGGGCGGTGGCGAGGTGCTGTACGGCGAATCGGACTTCGTTTCGTCGCCACGGGTGAGTCCGGACGGCAAACGCCTGGCCTTCGTGGCCTGGGACCACCCCAACATGCCGTGGGATACCACGCGACTGCTCGTTGGCGAGCTGACGCCGGCCGGACTGAAAAATCTGAAAGTGGTCGCCGGTGGCAGGGATGAATCGGTCCAGGAGCCACGCTGGGCGGCTGACGGCACGCTTTACTTCGTCTCGGACCGCAGCGATTTCTGGAACCTCTACCGCCTGGGTGCGGATGGCACCGCACGGGCCGTCGCAGCGCGTGCCGCGGAGTTTGCCGGGCCGGCGTGGAATTTCGGTCAGGCGAACTACGCGCTGCTGAACGACCGCACCGCCCTCGTCCGCTACGGGATCGACGGTCGCGACCGCCTGGCAGTGCTTAACCTGACGACAGAGGCACTCACCGAGCTGCCCCTGCCGTACGCAACCTACGAGCAGCTGACGCGGCTCGACGACGAACGGGCGGTGCTGGTTGCCGATTCCGCGACGGGCCCGTCGGTGGTCCTCGTCGTTGACGCCACGAAGCGCACCGCCACGGTGCTGCATGCCGTCAAAGGCGCCGCGGCCGTTGACGGCGACGGCGTTTCGATCGGCGAGGCGATCGAGTTTCCGACGGCGGGCGGGCGCACCGCGCACGCCTTCTACTACGCACCGCGAAATCCGGGCTTCACAGCGCCACAGGGCACGCTGCCGCCGCTGATTGCCCTCGTCCACGGCGGCCCGACCGCGCAGGCCACGCCGGACTACTCGCCGGCCATCCAGTTCTGGACCAGTCGCGGCTTTGCCGTCGTGGACGTCAACTACGGCGGCAGCTCGGGCTACGGGCGCGCCTACCGGCAGCGGCTGAACGGGCAGTGGGGCGTGGTTGACGTCGAGGATGTCCAGGCAGCGGTTCGCTACCTGACCTCGACGGGTCGCGCCGACCCGCAGCGTACGGCGATCCGTGGCGGCAGTGCCGGCGGCTATACCGTGCTCCTTGCCCTCGCCACGTCCGACGTGTTCCGCGCCGGCGCCGACTATTACGGTATCTCCGACATGACCGCGCTGGCGAAGGACACGCACAAGTTCGAAAGCCGCTACCTCGACACGCTGATCGGGCCGCTGCCGCAGGCGCAGGCGCTGTACGACGCGCGCTCGCCGCTCAACCACCTGGACGGCTTTCGCGTACCGCTGATCGTGTTCCAGGGCGCGGACGACCCGGTGGTGCCGCCGTCCCAGTCGGAGCGCATCGTGAACGCGCTGCGTGCCCGTTCCGCGCCCGTGGCGTACCTGCTTTTCCCCGGTGAATCGCACGGGTTCCGCCGCTCGGAGAACATTATCCGTGCGCTCGAGTCCGAACTGGCCTTCTACGGCCGGGTATTTGGCTTCCGGCCGGCCGATGAGCTGCCGCCACTGGCCATCGAAAACCTGGCGTCGCCGTGATGCCGGTCGGGGGTGGCCGGGGCCCGCAGCGCATCGTTTGCCTGACAGAGGAAACGACCGAGACGCTCTACCTCCTCGGCGAGGAGGCGCGCATCGTCGGCATCTCGGGGTTCACGGTGCGGCCGCCGCGCGCGCGACGCGAAAAGCCGCGCGTCTCCGCCTTCACCAGCGCGAAGATCGACAAGATCCTTGCCCTCAAGCCCGACCTCGTACTGGGCTTCTCCGACCTGCAGGCCGACATAGCGCAGTCGCTGATCCGCGCCGGGATCGAGGTCCATGTCTACAACCACCGCAGTGTCGCCGGCATTCTGGAAATGATCCGTTCACTGGGTGCTCTGGTGGATGCCGCGCCAAGGACCGAGGCGCTGCTGGACCGACTGCAGGGTCATCTCGCCGCAGTGGCGGCCCGGGCCGCCCCGCTGCAGACGCGTCCGCGCGTCTACTTCGAGGAATGGGATGAACCACCGATTGCCGCGATCCGCTGGGTGGGCGAACTCGTGGAGCTCGCCGGCGGCCTGAACATTTTCCCGGAGCTGTCGGCTCAGCCGCTTGGTCGCGACCGGATCATCGGCGATCCGCTCGAGATCGTCCGTCGCCGGCCGGACATCATCGTCGGCTCGTGGTGCGGCAAGAAATTCGCCCCGGCGGCCGTGGCTGCGCGCCCTGGCTGGGACGCCGTGCCCGCCGTCCGTGACGGAGCGCTGTACGAGGTCAAATCGCCACTCATCCTGCAACCCGGCCCTGCCGCGCTGACGGACGGCGTGGATGCGCTGCAGGCGATCATCCTCGACTGGTCGGCACGCCGCGCCGGCTAGCGCCCGCTCGGGCGTTCAGGGGGCGGTGAGCTTCTCAAGCGCCGCGCGGTATTTTTCGCTGGTCCGCGCGATGACCTCGGCTGGCAGGCGTGGGCCGGGAGCCTTCTTGTCCCACACCAGGGTTTCCAGGTAATCGCGCACGTACTGCTTGTCGAAGGACGGCGGGCTGCTGCCCGGCGCGTAGCTTTCCACCGGCCAGAAGCGCGACGAATCCGGCGTCAGCGCCTCGTCGATCAGGACCAGGCGGCCGTCGTCGTCCAACCCGAACTCGAACTTGGTGTCCGCGATGATGATGCCGCGCTGCTCGGCGTGCTTTGCCGCCGCCTGATAGAGCGCGAGCGCGGTCGAGCGCAGTTGCGCGGCCAGATCGCTGCCGAGCGTGTCGCTCATGGCCTCAAAGGACACGTTCTCGTCATGGCTGCCGAGCGGCGCTTTGGTCGCCGGCGTGAAAATCGGTTCCGGCAGGCGGTCGGCGATCCTGAGCCCGGCCGGCAGCGTGATGCCGCAGATGGCGCCACTCGCCTGGTAATCCTTCCAGCCGGAGCCGGACAGGTAGCCACGGACGACCGCCTCGAAGGGCAGCGCCTTCAGCTTTCGGACCACCAGCGTGCGGCCGATCAGTGCCGGTACCTCGGCCGGGTCCGTCACGAAGTCCCTGAAGTCACGTCCCGACAGGTGGTTGGGCACGATGGAGGCCAGTTTGCCGAACCAGAAATTCGAGATCTCGGTCAGCACCTGCCCCTTGTAGGGAATCGGGTCGGGCAGAACCACGTCAAATGCCGACAGCCGGTCCGTCGTCACGATGAGCATCAGGCCGTCCGGCAGGTCGTAGATGTCGCGCACCTTGCCCTGGTGGAGTCGGTGGAGGCCGGGGAGGTGCGTGGTGAATACGGTTTGGGGAGGCATGGTGTCCAATCGGGGGCGTGGGGTCGGTAGTCCGGGCCGGTGGTCCGGCTGCGCGGACCGTGACGCAGCCGCACAGGGATGCGCGCAGGACCGCTGGTAAAATGACGGATTGCCAGCCGTCAGACGGCTGTCCGAAGGGCGTCATTGTCGCAGTCGGTCTCAAACAGGGTCAAGAATCGCGGATGCAGTGGCAGGGTAAAATCATCGGCACGCTGGTCGGGTTCCTTGGCGGTCCGGTCGGTGCGCTGGTCGGCCTCGCGGTCGGTGCGATCTACGACTCGGGCGTTGGCGCACGCGCTGCCGGATTGGCGTCCCCGGCGGAAATCCGCTCGGCGTTCTACGACACGACCTTCGCGGTCATGGGGCACCTCGCGAAATACGACGGGCGCGTCTCCGAGAGGGAAATTACGGCCGCGCGCGGCGTCATGCGTGCGCTGGGCCTGAACGACGGGCAGGTGGCGGACGCCATTCACTGCTTTGGCCGCGGCAAGACGCCCGGTTACCCGCTCAGCACCGACATCGCACGGCTGCGGGAATTGTGTGTCGGCCAGCCGCAGCTGCTCCGGCTGTTCATGGAGCTGCAGATGCGCGCGGCGATTGCCGGTAACGGTCTCGTCGAGCCGATCCGGGGCCGGCTGTTCCTGGTCGGCGAGGCGCTCGGCTTCACGGCGGCAGAGCTCGCCGCGCTCGAGCGTGCCGAGCGCGCCCGTGGCGAAGCACCCGAGGTTCGGCCGGCCGGCTCAGCGCTGCAGTCGGCGTATGCGGTTCTCGGAATTGATCCTTCTGTCAGCGACGAGGCGGTCAAGAAGGCGTATCGTCGCCAGATGAGCGAGAACCACCCCGACAAGCTCGTCGCGAGGGGGCTTCCGGAATCCATGCAGGAACTCGCCAAGGAAAATACGCAGCGTGTCCGAGAAGCCTACGAAACGATTGCCGCGAGCCGCGGGTTCCGCTGAAGCCGCGCCCCAGCCGATCGGCGAGAACGTGCCGGCGGTGCTCAAGGGCTTTTTCCGCGTGTCGGACAGCTGGGAGCTGTCCGAGATCCAGCAGTGCAAGCTGCTCCGCTGTCCGTCGACCGCCGTGCTGCGCCGCTACCGTGCGGGTCAGGGACCACGGCTGACGCCCGCGCAGCAGAAGCGCATACAGATCATCACGGGCATCCACGCGGCGCTGGCGAAGAACGGGCTGACGCCCGACAAGGCCTATCGCTGGATCCACGAGGCGCGCAAGGAGGTCCCGTTCAAGGGCGAGACCCCCGTCCATTTCATGATGGAAGGTGGCGTCGACGCACTGATCGCGGTGGCGCACCTGCTGTCCGGACGCTGAGCGGGACGGCGAGCGGTGTGGTGCGTGGTAAAATCGCGCACTTTGCCGGAGCGCCCTCCATGACTGCGAAAGCCCCTGCGGTGCCGCTACCCGTGCTGATTGCCCCATCGGTCCTGTCAGCCGACTTTGCCCGGCTGGGCGAGGACGTGGCGCGCGTGCTGGACGCGGGCGCCGATGTCGTGCATTTCGACGTGATGGACAATCACTACGTGCCAAACCTCACGGTCGGGCCGCTGGTGCTGGCCGCCCTGCGCCGCTACGGCATCAAGGCCGATATCGACGTCCACCTGATGGTGCGGCCGGTGGACCGGCTGGTGGGTGATTTCGCGGAGGCCGGAGCGAACTGGATCAGCTTCCACCCCGAGGCGTCAGACCATGTCGACCGCACCGTCGCGCTGATCCGCGCGGCAGGTTGCAGACCGGGGATCGTGCTCAACCCCGCCACGCCGCTCAACGTGCTCGACTACGTGCTCGATAGCATCGACCTCGTGCTCGTCATGAGCGTGAATCCGGGCTTCGGCGGCCAGTCGTTCATACCCGGGGCGCTGCGCAAGCTGGAGGCCATCCGCGCCCGAATCGACGCGTCCGGCAGAGAAATCCGTCTCGAGGTGGATGGCGGAGTGAAGGTCGACAACGCCGCCGCCATCGCGGCGGCGGGCGCGGACATGTATGTCGCGGGATCGGCGATATTCGGGTCGCCGGACTACGCGGCAACCATCGCCGCGATGCGGGGCGCCATCGAGTCGGGCCGCAGCACCCGGCGCTGATCGCGCCGCGCGCGGCCCTTGGCGGTCAGTCCTCGTCGTCCTCGTCGTCGTCGTCCTGCGCCTTCGCCAGGCGGGCGCGGGCTTCCTTGGTCGGCACGATGACCGGGCGGGTTTTGACCTTGGGGCGTGCGCCGTAGACGACGATGGTCTTGCCGCTGGCCTTCAGCAGCCCCTGCTCCTCGAGAACCTTGAGCACACGGCCTGCCATCTCCCGCGAACAGCCCACGAGTCGCGACAGCTCCTGGCGGCTCACCTTGATCTGCATGCCCTGCGGGTGGGTCATGGCATCCGGTTCGCCGCAAAGATCCATGATCGCGTGCGCCACGCGACCGGTGACGTCGACAAAGGCGAGGTCGCCGAGCTTGCGGTTGGTCCGGTCGAGCCGGGTGGCGAGCTGGGTGGCCAGTTCGAAGATCAGGCCGGGGGATTCCGCGGCAATCTGCCGGAAGCGCGGATAGGTCATCTCCGCCAGTTCGCAGCTCTGCCGGGTACGGACCCAGGCGCTGCGCATCGCAGAGTCGTGGAAAAGGCCCATTTCGCCGAAGAACTGGCCCTTGTTCAGGTAGGCAAGGACCATCTCGTTGCCTTCTTCGTCCTCGATCATGACTTCAACCGAGCCGGTCATGATGTAGTAGAGGACGTCAGGCAGGTCACCCGCGTGGATGATGACGGTCTTCGATGGAACGCTGCGGATCCGGCAGTAGCTCAGAAATCGGCTAATTGCGGGCAGGTCGCTCAGAGGCTTTTGCAGCTCTTCCATTAGCACTCCCTAGGTGTCACGTGCGCCGGTTCCGTAGTACCGGTCGCGCCCCTTTTTAGAACATAATCTGCTGAGCCGCAAGCAAATCCCGCCGTTGTCCCGGCGCGGGCGCGCGACTCGGGGAGCGCCGGTCGCCCTAAATGCGATAGGCCGTAAACGTCATTACCCGTGAAACAGCGAGCATCAGCGCGCGCACCGGGGCA
This sequence comes from uncultured Pseudomonadota bacterium, assembly GCA_903890265.1. Taxonomy (GTDB): domain Bacteria; phylum Pseudomonadota; class Gammaproteobacteria; order Steroidobacterales; family Steroidobacteraceae; genus CAIKMS01. The sequence goes on from CAITAM010000414.1 coordinate 8,574, forward strand.
GGCAGGTCACGGCCACCGGCCTCGCGCGCGGCGGTGCCGTGGCGGACTTCGTCGGCGCGCATCGCATCAAGAATGGCCCGGCTGCGCGAATCGGCGGCCGGCAGCTGCGCGAGATGGCGGTCGAGATGAGCGGCAACCTGCCGCTCCGTCTCCTCGATGAAGCCGAGGCTCGTGGCGTCGCCGGCAAGCCCCATCGCCGCGCCGATCGCCACCGAACCCGCGTACCAGACGGCTGACAGCCGGCTCGGCAGGGCACCCAGATCGCCAAGGCGCTCCTCGCACCAGGCGAGGTGGTCCCCCTCATCGAGGGCGGCTTCGCCGAGGGCGGAGCGGACCTGTGGCGAGCGTGCGACGAGCGCCTGGCCGTGATAGAGGCCCTGAGCCGCGATTTCACCGGCGTGGTTGACGCGCATCAGTCCGGCGACGTGGCGGGTCTCGGGTTCCGTCAGTGGCGCGGCGGAGATCGATCCCGCCGGCGAAACCCGGCCCGCGCGCCGGCGGCTCTCTGCCGGCGCGAGAGTCGTCCTAAGTGCCTCATCCGCAAAGGAAAAAATACGATCTATCGCGGATGTGCTACGGAATCGGTCGGCCATCTCCGCATTATATATACTGGCGCCTGCCGGATTTGCCGGGCACCGGCCGGGACCCGCCCGCTGCGCAATAAAGTGGCTGCGGGTCTTTCTAAATCAGGGCGCTTTCTCTATAATTTTGCGCCCTTCGCTTCAGCATTCTGAGTATTCAAACGATGAGCACGGTATTCGCCCGTTCGGAAACGGTCCGCCGGGACTGGTTCGTAGTCGACGCCAATGGCAAGACCCTCGGTCGCCTGGCGACCCATATCGCCATGCGCCTGCGCGGTAAGCACAAGGCCGACTACACCCCCCACGTCGACTGTGGCGACAACATCATCGTGCTCAACGCTGAGAAAATCGCTGTCACCGGCGCCAAGCTGCGCGACAAGATGTACTACCACCACACGGGGCACATCGGTGGCATCAAGGGCATCGCCCTGCACAAGCTTCTGAAGGAGCACCCGGAGCGGGTGCTGGAAATCGCGATCAAGGGCATGTTGCCGAAGGGCCCGCTGGGTCGGCAGATGTACCGGAAATTGCACGTTTTTGCGGGCGACAAGCACCCGCACGCCGCGCAGCAGCCGAAGCCGCTCGTGCTCGCGTAATCGCAAGCCCCATTCACCGCATCAGTTCGCAAGGTCACGACATGCCCGCAACGACGTATTACGGCACCGGCCGCCGCAAATCCTCCACCGCCCGCGTTTACCTGAAGAGCGGCACCGGTGTGATCAAGGTCAACGACCGGCCGCTCGACGAGTTTTTTGGCCGTGAGACGGGCCGCATGATCGTGCGCCAGCCCCTTGAGCTGTCGCAGCTGGTCGACAAGTTCGACGTCGATGTCGAGGTCGCCGGTGGTGGCATCACCGGTCAGGCCGGCGCTATCCGCCACGGCATTACCCGTGCGCTGATGGTGTACGACGAGACGCTGCGCAGCCCGCTTCGGGTCGCCGGCTTCGTCACCCGCGATGCGCGTGAAGTCGAGCGTAAGAAAGTCGGCCGTCGTAAGGCTCGCCGCGGGACTCAGTTCTCCAAGCGCTAAGCGACAGGCCGGTTCTCCTGTACTTGGGGGATCGTCTAGTGGTAGGACTGCGGATTCTGACTCCGCCAACCTAGGTTCGAATCCTAGTCCCCCAGCCAACCCTTCGTGGCGGCCAGAACGCCACAGAGACAAAAAACCCTGCTTTTGCAGGGTTTTTTGTGTCTGTTCGATCGACGAAATTTCCCCGCAGCGGGTGCTAACAACGTCATCGCTCGCTCTCGTTGTCGCCTACGACAATCTCACCGGCACGTCCGTTCGCGGTAGCTCGAGCAGGTGATATCACGCCGATGCTCAGTGCGCACGCGCGCTCATCACTGCCTCGGAGGCATCGCGACGACACGCCCAAACCCGTGCACGCCACCGCGAGCCGCCTGCCGTGACACCGGTGTCACCACCGAACAAGGTCTCGCCGACGCGCGACTACCCAACGACGACGAGACCCGAAACGCTGCCGCGGCGTCACGGGGTTGGCGCAAATCGTGCGAGCAGCCACGAGGTTCCGGAGTACGCGATCGCCGTCAGTGCGCACGACATGAGAAGGCTCAGCCAGAAGCCCACGCCGTGCCGGAGCAGGAAAGGCAGGGCAATGAAAAGCAGTAGCGAGGGCAGGACGAGCCAGACAATTCCTATGGACAACGAGCCGATCTTTGCGGTGTCACCGGTGTCGAGGTACAGCCAGATGAAGGCGAACACGGAGGTCAGCGGCAGCGAAGCGATCAAGGCGCCCCAGAGCGTGCTGCGTTTGGCGACTTCCGATACCGCCACAATCATCAGCGCCGACAGCGCGACCTTGAAAACGTACTGGACAGCAGCCATGGGAGCTCCGGTCATTACCCAGCCAGGTGGCACGAAGACGACGATAACAGCCTTGTCGCCGCCAAAGGGCGGGCTCCGCAACCGCTCGTTCGCCGGCCAGAGTGCTGAAAGCGGACGGAAAGTGCGAATATTATATTGAGAGTATTCAATGCAACGCATTGATTATCGCTCTAATATCAATCCATGCCGAACCGCGGCGCTTCGGTCTGATTGAAAAACTCGCCGTTATACGGATATGGCATCGAATAAAACACGATTTTCATTCAAAAATGTCATCGCCAAGCTTCCCCGTGGGGCGCCGATCAGCGCCAACACGCTCTACGGGTTCGGCTTCGGCCGGTCGCATCCGGCGTGGCTGTCGCGTCACGGCTGGCTGATCCGGCTGGGTCGGGACGCGTACCTTCTGCCCGGCGACCAGCTGAGCCGCGCCGGCAGTCTCGGGTACCTGAGCGCCAAAATCGACGGCCTGCATCTCGGTGGCAGTGCGGCCCTCGCCTGGCCGGAACTTCCCCCGGGCGGCGTCCTGACGTTGTGGTCCAGCGAGCCCGCCCGCATTCCGGGATGGTTCACGTCCGAATTTCCTGCCCGGCTGCAGACCACTCGGATCTTCGATTCCAAGCTCGGAGTCGCGCGCGGGTTGCTCACACGGTACGGACCGGGCGGGGAATTTCGCGTCTCGGGCACCGAGCGGGCGATGCTTGAGTACCTGAGTGATGTCGGGCGCTCGGTGACGCTGGCGACTGCACTGACCCGTGCCGGCAGTTTCGTCGCTCTCGACGAGGCACTGCTCGATGAACTGCTAAGCCATACGCAGCGGATCAAGGTCGTTCGTCTCGCGCACCTTCTCGCGACGCACGCCTCACTGCCGTGGCTTAGCGTGGCGGAACGCCACAGCCAGCGGATCGCGGGGGGCAAGCGCTGGATCGCCGTGACCCGTGCCGGCGAGCGACTGGAGTTACGCCGGCCAAAGCGTTGAGCGTCGGCGGCTCATCCCGGTCTGGTGATGCGCTCGATGCCGGACGGTGTCGCGACCAGCAGCACGTCCGCGCCGC
>CAITAM010000415.1 GCA_903890265.1 uncultured Pseudomonadota bacterium
AGCAGCACCATGCCGACGAGGCACCCCGCGGTCATCAGTCCCCAGAAGTAGGCGACCGCGCTGGCACCGCCCTGGTGCGGATCGATCCCGTGGTAGCGCTCGAGGAACGGCGACATCCAGTCGGCCGTGCCCTGCTCGCAACCGACGTAGGCGACGATGGCGATGAAATAGGACCAGACGACGCGGCTGCCGGCGAGCTGCCGGTACATCGACAGCGTGCCGGCCGATTCGTCGTCGCGCCGCTCCACGGCGGGCAGGCGCACGAGGGCAAAGAGCACGACGCACGCACCCGACAGCACGGCGAAGACCCAGTAGATCGACGCCCAGGGCAGTGTCGCGGGGGTCAGTTCACCGAGGAGGCGCACCAGTCCCCCGCGGTCGGCGGCGGGTGCGCTGAGCCCCTGCAGCAGCGCCGAGTACACCATCGGGCTCAGGAACGAAGCGACGCCGAAGATGAGCTGCGCGAAAGCGGAATTGAACGCGAAATGCTCCTCGCCACCGGCGACGCGCAGCAAGGGATTCACCGCGACCTGCAGCGCTGCCATGCCGGCACCGATCACGAACAGCGAGGCCACGGCCATCGCGTAGCCCGGAAAGCGCGCAAAGCCCGCGGCGCCCACGGTGGCCGCGGCGAACGCGACGACGATGAGCGCCTTCTCGCCGAACCGCTGCACGGCGAAGCCCGCCGGGATCGACATCACGCCGTAGGCGATGAAGAACGCAAAGGGCAGGATCGCGGCCATCGCGAGCGAGACGCGAAAGCCCGTGATGATGTCCGGTATCAGCGGTCCGAGGATGTTGGTCAGGAACGAGATGACGAAGAAGACCAGGAAGACCAGCCCGACGACCAGTCGGCTGCGACCGCGTGCCGGTGCGCCGGACACGGCCTCGGACAATGCTTGGGTGCTCATGCGTGGACGCCTTGACGGGGGAATGCGGGGGTGAGGGCAGCCGCGGCGTGTCGCCGGCCGCTCAGATCACCGGGACCGGGCTGATGTTGTTGCGCGGGTCCATCCAGAAGGACTCGTTGGCGAAGCGCGCGAAGATCTCGCGCGGCAGGATCGGCGCGCGCTCCACGAGCTCGACCTTCGGGCGCACCGTGTGCAGGCCCGGCATGCCGACCCGGGCGTCGAACTCGTCGGCGTGGTAGGCGACCCGCTCGAAGTCGTGCTCGAAGGGTTCCTCGCCCAGGAACTGGTACACCGCGCGCATGGCCGCGGCCGGGTTGCGCGCCAGCGTCTCGTAGGTCAGCAGCAGCAGATGACCCGGCGCGTACTGGCCGTAGAACGCGTCCTTGGTCGCCTGGAACGCGAAACCGACCATGCCGCGGGGGTCGGTCAGCGCCTCGACCCGCGAGTAGACGGTCGTGTTGGTGTCGAAGCGGAAGACCTTGCTCGCCCCGGCGGGATGCCGGCGGACCAGCCGCTCCATGCTGTCCAGCACCCACGGCAACTGCCGGACGCAGGCGATGACCCGCGCCTGCGGGTACAGGGTCTCCAGCAGCAGCAGCCGGCTGCACCAGAGACGGCTCGTATCGAACACGACCGTCGAGGCCGGCAGCCGCGCGTAGAAGTTCTCGACCAGACCGCGCAGCATCGCCACGCGCTGCTCGTCCGAGACGTCGTACGAAAAGTCGTTCTTGCTGCTCGCCTCGGCCATCACCGCGCCCATGATGTCCGCCAGCGGACTCGTCATGCCGGCATGGAAGCGCGGGTTCTGGTTCAGGATCGCGGCGAGCAGCGTGCTCCCGGAGCGGGGCATGCCGGAGATGAAATGAAACGGGCGGCGCGGCGGATCAGCGGGCATACGCGGGTTCTTTTGCGGCCATTAAGCCTCGATGGTACGACAAACGGCGGCTACCGAGCCGCCCGGCGCGCCACCGGGGCACTGTCGACGGGCACCGTCGACGCGGGCACGTTGAAGCCCTCGACGCGGACCGCGAGGCCGCTGGCCGGCGTCGCCACGCGCGCCGACAGGGTCAGCGCTTCGCCGGGCCACAGGGTCACGTCGTTGTCCGTCCAGAGCACCGGCAGGACCGCCGCACCGGTCGTCGCGTCGCGAAGCGAGAGGTGCAGGAAGAACGCCACCGAAGGTGCGTCCGCCGGCACGTGGACCTTGACCGTCACCACCGTGCCCGCGCCCTCGACGTGCCCGGTCGCGCTGGCGGCCGCG
>CAITAM010000416.1 GCA_903890265.1 uncultured Pseudomonadota bacterium
CGATACGCCGGCGCTGCTCGATGCCATCCTCGCGCCCCGTGACCACTAGGCGCGCAGCGGGCCTCGCGCTGGCCTCGGTCGCCGTGTGGGCCCTGGCCGCCGCGCGGTGCGCGGTGGGCGCCGAACCGCCGCCGTACGCGCCGGGCGAGTACGTGCAGCCCGGCTGCTGCGTGACGACGCTCGGTACGCCGACGGCCAGCGGCCAGGCCTTCACGACCACGGCGCAGGGGGCGAACGGCCACAGCTGCGAGCTGTCGGGCACCGTCGTCGGGCGGCGTGCCGTCTTGAAGAGCGAATTCTCGCCGGAGTCCTGCGAGCTGGAGCTTGGCGAGATTACCGGCGGGTTTGCGCTCACGGTGACGGCCGGCCGGGACGGCTGCCGGCAGTACTGCGGTGCCCGGGCGTGGTTCGAGGGTGATTACCGTCGCCCACCCGCCGCGTGTGGCCCGACCGCGATGCGAAAGACGCGCACCGCCTTCAAGCAGGCCTACCAGGCAAAGCGCTACGACACGGCGCGCGGCCTTATCGAACCGCTGCTCGCCGAGTGCGAATCGTGGACCGTCTGGGACCAGCGCGCCTGGATCCGTAACGACACCGCGCTCGCCCAACTGCGCGCGGGCGCGCCGGCGCAGTGCCTCGAGACGCTCAAGGGCTTTGCCGACGAGATCGATCTCAGCGACCAGGAGATCGTCGACCGCTACCACAGCCCGTCGGACATCGACACCGCGCAGCGCCTCATGAAGGCCGCGCGCACCAACCGCGAGCTGTGCCGGAAGGCGCTCGATCAGCCCGCGGACCCGTCGCGCCGCTGACCGCGGCGCGACGTCAGTGCGCCGGGTTCAGCGCCGTGGAGACGAAGGCCTCGAGTGCCGACTTCGGCGCGGAACCGACGTGGGTGCCGATGAGCTCGCCGTCCCGGAACAGGAGCAGCGAGGGAATCGAGCGGATCCGGTAGGTCTGCGCCGTCACGTTGTGTTCATCGACGTTGACCTTGGCCACCGTCACCCGCCCGGCGTGGGCGGTGGCGATCTCCTCGAGCGCCGGCGCGATCGCGCGGCACGGACCGCACCACTCTGCCCAGAAATCCACCAGCACGACGCCCTTCGCGCCGAGCACGTCGCTCGCAAAGGTCGCATCCGAAACCGTCTTCACTGCCTGTGCCATGACTGCCTCCGTCGTCGCCGCGGGCGGGGTTGCCGGCGGCGTGTGGGCTTTCGCCTCCCTCACGATGTCAGGGCGGGCGGGCGCCGTTCAAGGGCGCGCGGTCCGCCGCCGAGGCCGGCGGGTTGGGTGCCGATAACCGGCACGCAGGGCGCGCCGCTGGACGCCGATGCCGGCCGCTCAGATCTGGACGTGACTGACCGAGCCGCCGTCGACGTACCAGTTCGATCCGGCGACGAACGCGGCGGCGGGGCTCGACACGAAGGCGACGACCCGCGCGACGTCCTCCGCCGTGCCGAGCCGCCCCGTCGGGTTGCGGGCCTCGGTCGCGGCAAAGGCCGTCGGATCGCGCTGCCGCACGCCGTCCCAGTAGCCGCCCGGAAACAGGATATCGCCGGGCGAGACGACGTTGACGCGCACGGCGGGCAGCAGCTGCAGCGACAGCGACTTCATGTAGTGCGCCATCGCCGCTTTCATGGCCCCGTACGGTGGCGAGTGCGGCGCGGCGTAGGAGGCCGTCTTCGAGCCGATGAAGGTGATGGCGCCGTGCGCCGAGCGGCGCACGGTCAAGGCCGCGAGTTCGGTCGCCTCGATCGTCGCCCTGACGTCGGTGGCGAGCGTCGTCGCCCAGTCGTCGGCCAGCGCGCTGACGTTGGGCACGAAGATATCGAACTCGCCCACCCCGGCAAGCCAGGCCCGCAGCGCCGCGGAATCGGTGACGTCCAGCGACGTGCCCCGAACGCGGGGGCCACCGGCGCTGAGGTCCGCCGCGGTGGCCCCGACACGCCCGGGGTCGCGCGCGCAGAACTCGACGTCGCAACCCTCGGCGGCGAGGGTCGCCACGATCGCCCGGCCGATCCCCTGCGAGCCCCCGGTGACGACGGCCCTGAGGCCCCGCAGTCCGAGGTCCATCAGCGCAGCCGGTTGATCCAGTCGAGCACCGTCTGCTGCAACAGCACGCGCCGGTCGGACCAGCTGTGGTCGGTCGCGACGTGCAGCGCGGTGACCTTGTGCCCGCCGGCGGCGCGGATGCCGGCCACGAGGTCCGTCGTGTGCGCGGCGAGACCGTCGTCCGAGTAGAGCGCGAGTAGCGGCGTGTCGACAAGCCGTGGCGTCGCCGTCTTGAACGACAGCACGTCCTTGTCGCGCATAAGCTCGTCGACGAGCTTCTGGGGCGTCATGTCGGCAAGGCCGTCGATCGCGGTCTCGGCGAAGGCGAGGCGGGCCGCGGGCGGCGCGTCGGCGATGCGCTCCATGTCACCGGCCGAGATCATGACGATACCCTTGAGCCCGCGATCGCGGGCCGCGGTGGTCACCACCACGTTGCCACCAAAACTGTGGCCGATGAGCACGATGCGCGACGGATCGGCGTGCAGGAACTTCGCGTGCTCGGCATCGCGCAGGTACGTCAGCACCGCCTCGGTGTCATCGATCGCGCCGGCCGGTGAGTAGGGCCCCGCCGCGCCCCACGAGCCGCGGTAGTTGAAGTAGACGGCCACCCAGCCCGCCCGGCGCGCCGCCTGGGCGAGATCGAGGTTCTTCTCGTTGCCCGGCATGCCGTGGCAGAACACCGCGATCG
>CAITAM010000417.1 GCA_903890265.1 uncultured Pseudomonadota bacterium
CCGGCGAGCAGCACCGGCACGCCGCGCGCCGCGAGTTCGGCGGCCAGTGCCTCGAGCCCCGCGCGCGTCGGATCGTCCTGCGCGAGCAGCAGGGCCGGGAACTGCGGACCGAGCAGGGCCTGCGGGCCGTGCCGGACCTCGGCCGCGCTGAACGCCTCGGCGTGCAGCGCGCAGGTCTCCTTGCATTTCAGGGCTGCTTCCTGGGCGATGCCAAGCCCGGGCCCGCGCCCGATCACGTACAGGTGCCGGGCGTCGGTCAGCACGTCGAGTGCCGCGTCCCAGTCCGAGCGCCATGCCGCATCGAGCCCGGCCGGCAGCGACGCGAGCGCTATGTCGAGGTCCGCATCCCCGGTCCACGCCGCCGTCATCTGCAGCAGCGCGGCGAGCGAGGCGATGTAGGACTTGGTCGCGGCCACGCTGCGCTCCGGACCCGCGCCGAGCGGAAGCGCGTGGTGCGCGAGCGCGTTGAGCGGTGCGTCGGGGTCGTTGCACAGCGCAACCACCGTCGCCCCGGCCCTCGACGCCGACTCCACCGCGGCGAGGAGGTCGGGACTGCGCCCGGACTGCGAGATCGCGAGATACAGGCAGCCCGACAGAAGCTGATCGGCGCGGTACAGCGAACTGATCGAGGGCGCTGCCGAGACCGTCGGCACGCCGGTACGCGTCTCGATGACGTATTTGGCAAACGTGGCCGCGTGATCGGAGCTGCCGCGCGCGCAGGTGATGACCGCGCGCGGTGGCCGTGCGCGCAACGCCTCGCCGAGCGCCACGGCGGCCCGGGCGTTGGCGATAAGCTGTCGCGCGACGAGACCGCTCGCGCTCTCGGCCTCGCGGTACATGGCACTCGCCGCGGCGCGCCGATCCGATGTTTTTAGGTGATTCACGGTGCGCTGAGCTCCGCCACGACATCGTAGGTATCGCCACGATAGAAGGAGTGCGACATCTCGATCGGCCGACCGTCGCGCAACAGGCCAATGCGCTCGACGAGGAGGCCCGCGTCGTTCGCCTTCGCGTGCAGCAGCTTCGCCTGCGGCTCGCTCAGGAGCACCGCACGCAGGCGCTGCAGCGCCCGTACCGGGCGCTGGCCGGCGCGTTCGAGCGCCTCGTAGAGCGAGTCGCCCACCGAATCGAGGCCCGTGGGGAGCGCGCTCGCGACGACCGTGGCGTATTCGATCGCCATCGGCGCGTCGTCCGCGTAGCGCAGGCGATGAAAGCGCAGCACCGCGGTGCCGGGACTGAGGCCGAGCGCCAGCGCCTCCTCCGGCGTCACGGTTCCCGCCGCGCGCTTGAGCAACACGCTGTGCGGCACCAGGCCCCGCGCCCGCATGTCCTCGGAGAAGGAGGTCAGCGCGGCGAAGTTCTTCTCGACACGACCGGCGACGAAGTTGCCCGAGCCCTGCCGGCGCATCACGAGTCCGTCGGCCACGAGGCCGGCGAGCGCCTTGCGCACCGTGATCCGTGAGACGCTGAGATCCTCGGCGAGGTCCCGTTCGCCGGGCAGGGCATCGTCCGGACCGAGCAGGCGACGGTCGATCGCCTCGCGCAGGCCGCGCTGGACCTGGCGGTACAGCGGCTGACTGCTCGTCGCGTCGAGCGGGCCGATCAGGGCGCACAGCGCACGGCGGTCGAGCGGGCGACGGGGGGACAGGTGTTCCATACCTCTATAGTGCCATAGTAGTACCAATCCGCAACACGCCGGTTCGTCTGGACTCGAGACTTGCTCGGTGTTCAGTTGGTTCCCGAGGTAAAGCCGTCGACAGGCCGGCAGGTGCAAATCCGTCCTATTGGTACTATATTGGTTTGATAACGGACGGCGACTGGGTGGGCACCGGGGAACGGCATGGCGGGCGCATCGGACGACACGAGGAGCGGCGCGAGCCGCGGGTCCAGGCGGTGGGCGGCGGCTCCCCGGCGCGCGTGGGTGCTCGACCTGGTCATCGCCG
>CAITAM010000418.1 GCA_903890265.1 uncultured Pseudomonadota bacterium
CCGACGGCAACAACCCGGGCGTGGCGCCCCTGCCGCAGTACAACCACTACACGTTCCGGCCGTTCACGCTCGGCCTGAACTTCACCTACCGTCACTAGGCGGCGGGCGCGCAGCCGGCAACGCGCCGCCCGCCGGGGGCGGCGCGCCTGACCCGGGGCCCGCCACCGGCGGCCGGCCACCTCAAGGTCAGCTGCCGAGCGCCTGCGCGAGGTCCGCGCGCAGGTCCTCGACGTGCTCGATGCCGATCGACAGGCGCACGAGGTCCTCCGAGACCCCGGCCCGGGCGAGTTCGTCGGGCCCGAGCTGGCGGTGGGTCGTGCTGGCCGGGTGGCAGACGAGGGACTTCGCGTCGCCGATGTTCACGAGGCGCGTGAAGAGCTTCAATGCGTCCTGGAAGCGCGCACCGGCCTCGCGGCCACCGTCGATGCCGAAGCTCAGGATGCCGGAGGCGCGACCGCCGAGGTAGGTCTTGGCGAGCGCGTAGTGCCGGTCACCGGGCAGGCCCGCGTAGTTGACCCACCGGACCCTCGGCTGGGCCTTGAGCCACGCGGCGAGGTCCTCGGCATTCGCACAGATCCGGTCCATGCGCAGCGGCAGGGTCTCGATGCCCTGCAGGATCTGGAAGCTGTTGAACGGCGATATCGCCGCACCCATGTTGCGCAACGGCACCACGCGGGCGCGGCCGATGTAGGCGGCCGGGCCGAAGGCCTCGGTGTAGGTGACCCCGTGGTAGGACGGGTCCGGCTGGTTGAGCCGGCGGAAGCGATCGGCATGCGAAGCCCACGGGAACTTGCCGCTGTCGACCAGCGCGCCGCCGATGGTCGTGCCATGACCGCCGAGGTACTTCGTCAGCGAGTGGACGACGATGTCCGCGCCGTGCTCGAACGGCCGGCAGAGGTAGGGGGTGGCGACGGTGTTGTCGACGATGAGCGGGATGCCGTGCTCGTGCGCGACCCGGGCGAGGGCGGCGAGGTCCGTGACGTTGGCCGCGGGGTTGCCGACCGACTCGCAGAAGATGGCCCGCGTGCCCGAGTCGATGAGGCGCGCGAAGCTCTGCGCATCGGCGCTGTCGGCGAACCGGACCTCGATGCCGTACTGCGGCAGGGTGTGCGCGAACAGGTTGTAGGTGCCGCCGTAGAGCGTGGTCGAGCTCACGATGTTATGGCCGGCCTCGGCGAGCGTCAGGATCGAGTAGGTGATGGCCGCCTGGCCGGACGCGAGCGCCAGCGCGCCGATCCCGCCCTCGAGCGCCGCGATCCGCTGCTCGAGGACGTCGGTGGTCGGGTTCATGATGCGCGTGTAGATGTTGCCGGCGACCTTGAGGTCGAAGAGGTCGGCGCCGTGCTGCGTGTCATCGAAGGCGTACGAGGTCGTCTGGTAGATCGGCACGGCGACCGCCCTCGTGGTCGGGTCGGGCTTGTAACCGGCGTGTACGGCGAGTGTTTCAAAGCGCACTGTCTGGCTCCCCTGTGGTTGAGGACGAGTAATAGCGTGCGCCTGCCGTCGGCGGCAATGCCGGGCCCATGACTCCGGGTTATGGCCGGGTTACTTCCGTGCCGATCCGGGCGCCCGGCGGCACCGGGCGCCATCTAGCGACGCAGGCGCTCCTCGAGCGGAAAGCGGCTCAGCACCTCGTGCCCGGTCTCGGTGATGAGGACCTGCTGCTCGAGCTTGATGCCCATCTCGCCGCCGACCTCGCCGAGGTAACTCTCGACGCAGACCGTCATGCCCGGCACGAACACGCCGTCCATCAGCAGCGGGTCGTCGTTGTCGATGGCAATGCCCGGCCATTCGTCGACGAGGCCCACGCCGTGGGCGACGCAGCCGTAGTTCTGCTCGTAGTAGCTCGCCGGTATCTTCCACGAGCGGGCCGTGTAGTCGCGGAAGGTCAGGCCCGGCGCGAGCAGGGCGGTGTTCGCCTCGACCTGCTCGACCGCGAGCTCGTAGAGGCCCTTCTGCTCGCTCGTGGCCGGCGCATTGCCGCAGAGGAAGGTGCGGCTGACGTCGGCGCAGTAGCCGTAGGGACCGACGAGGTCGGTATCGAAACTGACGAGGTCGCCGGCGTCGATGACCCGGTGCGAGACCTCCTGCAGCCAGGGGTTGGTGCGCGGGCCGGACGCGAGGAGGCGGGTCTCGATCCACTCGCCGCCGTGCTCGATGTTGGCGTGGTGCAGTTCCGCCCAGAGCGCGAGCTCGGTGATCCCGGGCCGCAGCGCCGCGTGCATGCGCGCCATGCCGGTGTCGGCGACCGACAGCGCGTGGCGGATGCAGGTGAGCTCCTCGGCGCTTTTCACGCTGCGCGCGAGTTCCATGAGGCGCTGGCCCTCGACGAGCGCATGGCCGTGGCAGGCCAGCGCGTCGATGCCCTCAAGGTCGATGCGATCGACCGCGAGCCGGTGCGGGCCCGGCCCCATCAGGGCGGTCAGGAGGTCATCGAGCTCGGCCGCCCAGGCCCGGCTGTGCGCCGGCGCGTGCTCGGCGACGAACTGGAACGAGTAGCCCTTGCCGGCGCGCACCTCGGCGAGCTCGTCGCGCACCGGCGCCGCGTTCAGGCAGTTGCGGTTGCCGTAGTCAAAGAGCACCGCGCGGCCCTCCGCCGGCACGAGGCAGTAGCGGCCGGGGTTCTGCATGTGCCAGATGCTCATGTTGGTCGTGTCGGTCGCGTAGCGGATATTGACCGGTGACTGCAGCAGGATCGCCGCGCAGCCGGCGCGTCGCAGTTCCTGCTGCACGCGCCCGTAGCGGTACGCACGCAGGCGCTCAAGGTCGACGCCGGCCGGGTTGAAGTCGCCCGGGGCGTGCCGGGCGGTCAAAGCGCGGGTCGTGGCGGCGGGCATTGGCGGGCTCCGGTGGGCAATGCCCGGACTATAGTCCAGCCGCGGCTTGCGGAGGCGGTCCGCTCACGGCGCGTCAGCCGGCAGGGCGGTGGCAGGGCAGGCGGGGTGGTTCATGCCCGGTGGGCGGTGGACGCCGGCCACGGGCCGCGACGGCGGTCGCCGGCGGCGTTTGACGTGCAGAAAATGGCTCCCCGGGCAAGACTCGAACTTGCGACCCAACGATTAACAGTCGTTTGCTCTACCGACTGAGCTACCGGGGAACGGCTGAACGTCAAGAGCCGCGAATTCTGCGCACTTCACTGCTCCGCGTCAAGGCGCGCGTGCACCGCCCGCCAC
>CAITAM010000419.1 GCA_903890265.1 uncultured Pseudomonadota bacterium
GGCGTTGCCGCGGCCCGGGTCGAGACGCTGTTCCAGAGCGTGGCGCCGGTCTTGAAACTTGTCAGGAACGTGTTGTTCGGCGACGGACCCCGCACCACGATGGCGTTCGGCGAGAAGCCCGGGCCGCCGGCGCAGACGCCGGCGCTGGCGCAGCCCGGTACCGAGAAGTTGCCGTATTCGTCGATGCCGACACCGACGTAGCCGTTGGCGATGGCCTCGTAGCCGAGACCGCCGCCGACCGAGCCGGGCTTGGTCGGGATCGCCGCACTGCCGTCCAGCAGGAAGAAGCTGATGCCGTCGGCGCCGTTGCCACCGTAGGCGTACTCGGTGAACTGCACGCTGACGCCCGCCGTCGAGGCAAACGTCGACTGAAGGAAGATCGCGCCGACCTGGCTCGCCTTGGCCTGCGTGAGCCGCAGGGCCCCCTGCCCTGCCACGTCCGGGACGTTGCCCGTCTGGCCGCCCTGCGAGCCGGCGGCGCAGGCCGGGATCGAGCCCGTGTTATCGCCAGCCGTGAGGCACGCCCCGCCGTACACCTGCCAGGGCAGCGCGGCGGAGGCGCCGGTGAAGGAGTCACTGAACACCTGTGCCGGGGCGCTCGGGCTGCCTATCCATGGCAGGGCGATCAGGGCGACGACGCGAAGCAGCGACGCCGTCCGCTGGCGGGTGGCGGACCGGCGGGTCGGGACCGGGCGAATCGACACGGAGCTTGGCATTCCATCCTCGCTGACTCACGGACGCCAAGGCGCGCCGCGTGTTGTTATTTGTTAAGTGAAAGTGTGCGGGCGTGGCCGGCACGGATTCTGTTAACCCGTTCGCACAGTTCGGCAGCGAACCGACGTCGGGCGCGTCGCGTCACCGTTGTTTACAAACGGCCGCGGCGCCCGGTGCGACTGGCGCAACGCGAAGCGCAGGCGGCGCGGGCACGGCCGGCCGCCGCCGGATTCGAGTCGCCGGCGCCTTCGCGGTACCATTCGCACTTCACGCCGCGGACGGTCGCCCGTGCGGGCTGCCAAGCCCGGGCGTCCCTGCCCTTGTACCGACCGGAGAGCTCCCCTGAGCCAGGACGACATCAACACCGGCACGTGGTCGAGGGCGAACGCGATCGAATGGCTCGCGTCCGTGGACACGTTCACCGACGCCGGCGAGCGGGCAGCGTACGCGGTGCTGCTCGGCGAGCAGCAGCGCTACCCGGTGCTCGAACTCGGCGTCGGACCGGGCCGTGCCCTGCCCTTACTTCGTGCGATCGCGACCGACTACGTCGGCATCGATTACGTACCGGCGATGATCGAGGCGGCGAAGCGGCGCTTTCCCGACGCCGATCTTCGGGTCGGCGACGCCCGCGACCTGTCCGCCTTCGCCGATGGACACTTCGGTCTCGTCGCGTTTGCCTTCATGGGGCTCGACGCCGTCGATCGCGCGGGCCGTGCCCGGGTGCTCGCCGAGGCCCACCGCGTGCTTCGTCCCGGCGGCCGGCTCTGGTTCTCGACCTTCAACCTGACCGGGCCGCACAGCCGGGAGCGGCCCTGGAACACGCTGCGCTACGGCGACGACGACGGCCTCGGCACCCGGCTGTGGACGACGCTGTCGTGGCTGCGGCGCCTGCCCCTGCGTCTGTCCAACTACCGTGCCGCGCGCGCGCGCGCCGTCGCCGGCGACGAGTGGATGGTCGCGCCGCTGTCCGCGCACGACTTTGGTCTCCTCATCCATTACACGACGCTCGACGAGCAGGTGCGCCAGTTGCGGCTGGCGGGTTTTACCGGCGATATCCAGGCCTTCGACAACCGCACCGGTGAGCCCGTCGCGCCGGGCGCCGACACGTCCGGTGCCGAGGCGTTTAACCTGCTCTGCTGTAAATAACGGCCATCTGCCGCCGTTCCCCAGGAGCACCCGGGATCACACGCAACGCTCGCCGGTGCGCAGGCGCGCGGACCGCGCCACCGGGTGCCCGACGTTGGCGCCGCTACGTGACTTAATCCCATGCCGCGGCGGGTGGTTGCGCCCCGCTGCCGTGGTCGGCGCGGGGTTTTTGCACGCGCGGCAACGCCTGGGACGCAGCGATTGCGGGCGTCACGTTTTTGGGAAGGACCCGTCACGAAGACCCCGTACGCTGCGCGCCACAAGGACTAACACGCCAGGGAGCGCGGCGGCGCGGTCGGCCACGGACGGTCAGACCCGCGCACCCGCGGCACCCCCGGCAGGCAGGGGGCAGGTTGGTGCGCAGCGGTGGGCATTGCATGGGATGGGCGGTGGCAGCGCTCGCTGCCCTGCTGCTGGCCGGCTGCGGTGGCGGCAGCGGCGGCGGCGGCTCGGCGCCGGTCGCGGTGCCGCCAGTCCCGACGGCCCTCGCCGCGAGTGCGGCGGACGCCGCCGTCACGCTGACCTGGGCGGCCTCGACCGGGGCCACGACCTACGCCATCGAACGGGCGTCGAGCGCCGCCGGTCCGTTTGTCGAGGTGGGTTCCACCAGCGCGCTGACCTACAGCGACACCGGTCTTCGCAACGGCAGCACGGTCTACTACGAGGTGGTTGCCCGCTCGGCGGCGGGCAGCAGCGCGCCGTCGGCCGCGGTGGAGGCCACGCCGCGTGCCGCCGTGACCGTGCCGGCAACCCCCACGGACCTCGCCGCGACGGCGTCCGATTCGCGGATCGACCTCCGCTGGTCGTCGGTCGACGCCGCGACGGCCTACGTGCTGGAACGCGCGGACGGGGCCAACGGCGCGTACGCCGTGGCCGCTACGCCGTCCTCGCCGCCCTACACGGACGCGACGGTGACGAACGGCATCGCCTACCGCTACCGCGTCAGTGCGCGCAACGCCGCCGGCACCAGCGCGCCGAGTGCGTCCGTGACGGCCACGCCACTCATGGCGCTCACCGCGCCCGACGCGCCGCCCGCGCTCACCGCCGCGGCCGGCGACGGTACGGTGATGCTGACCTGGGGTGCCGCCGCCCGCGCCACGGGCTACACCGTGACCCGCTCGGCCGGCGTGGGTGGCGCGGTCACGACGGTGGGTACCACGGGCGCGACGGCTTTCACGGACGGCTCGGTCACGAACGGCACCACGTACGACTACGTTGTCTACGCCACCAACGGCGCGGGGCAGAGCCCGCCCTCGGTCATGGCGAGCGCCACGCCGACGCCCGCACTGACGCCACCGCCGGCACCGGCCACGCTGGTCGCGACCGCGGCCGACCGAACGGTGGCGCTGCGCTGGTTGCCCGCGCCGCGCGCCGTCACCTACGTCGTCCTGCGTGGCCTCAGCGCGGGCGGTAGGTTGCTGCCGATCGCGACCACGACCGCGACCGGTTTCCTCGACCAGGGGCTGACCGACGGCACGGTCTATTACTACGCGGTCAGCGGCCAGAACGCGGCGGGCACGGGTCCCGCGTCGGCGCGCGTCCCGGCCACGCCCACGGCCGCGCTCACGCCCCCGGCCGCGCCGGCGAAACTGACGGCGAGCGCGCACGACCGCAGCGCGGCGCTGAGCTGGGTGGCGAGCAGCGGCGCGACGGCCTACCACGTGCTGCGCGCGACGTCCGCCGGCGGCCCCTTCGCGGTGGTCGCGACCACCACCGGCACGAGCTGGACCGACAGCAACC
>CAITAM010000420.1 GCA_903890265.1 uncultured Pseudomonadota bacterium
CGGCCTGCGCGCGGGCGAGTAGATCCGCGGCGGGCAGGACGGTGGCCTGCTGGAAGCGGTTGTCGGGGGCCGTCTCCGGGTTGCCGTAGAACGAGACCGGCCGCACCATGAGCACCGCGTTCGCGGACTGGCGCAGCGCCGGGGCGGTGCCCGTCACGACGCGTCCCCGTCCGCGGTGCCGGCGTCGTCCTCGCCCCACAGCCAGGCAAATTCGTCCTCCGCGCCGCCCCCGTCGCTCTGCCGTCGGTCGAGGGCAAGCAGCTGGCGGCGCGCCTTTTTGTCCGGTTTGCCGTCGGGGCGCGGCACGGCAAAGGCCCCGAGTCGCTGGTTGGACGCGTGGACGAGCCCCCGGGCGAGGCTGTCGGCCGTCTCGGCGTAGGCAAGCCGTGCCTCGGCGGCCGGCCCGCGGCGGTTCGGCACGCCAAGCACGTCCACCTCGACGGTCCGCCCGCCGCCGCTGACCGCGATGCGGTCGCCCGCCCTGACCGTGCGCGAGGCCTTGACGCGCTCGCCGTTGATCGCAACCCGTCCGGCGCCAACGGCCGCGGTCGCGAGGGCCCGCGTCTTGTAAAAACGGGCATGCCAGAGCCATTTGTCGATCCGCAGCGTCGCCCCGCCCGCCCCGGCCCCGGCCGCTTCCGCTGCCTTGCGCTTGCCCGTCACCCCGTGAAGCCCTCTGCCGCGCGCCCCGCGCGAGGTTCAGACTATACTTTAGGGGCTGGACGCTGCCGCGCGGTCCGGCGCTGAGCGCTATTGCCGGCCAAAAACGACGAAGGAATCATGGACAGCGCCTTTTACGACCGCCTGACCGAGCAGACCCAGGCCCTCCACGCGCAGGGTCTCTTCAAGAAAGAACGGACCCTGACGAGCCCGCAGAACGCGGCCATCGGGGTAGCGGACGGGCGCACGGTCCTCAACCTCTGCGCCAACAACTACCTCGGGCTCGCGAGCCACCCGGCACTCGTCGCCGCGGCACACGCCGCGCTCGATGCCGACGGTTACGGCATGGCCTCCGTCCGCTTCATCTGCGGCACGCACACCGCGCACCGGGAGCTCGAATCCCGCCTCTCGGCCTACCTCGGTACCGAGGACACGATCCTCTACTCGTCCTGCTTCGATGCGAACGGCGGGCTGTTCGAGACGCTGCTCGACGAGAAGGACGCCATCATTTCGGACGCTCTCAACCACGCGTCGATCATCGACGGCATCCGCCTGTCGAAGGCGCGCCGGCTGCGCTACGCCAATCGCGACATGCAGGAACTCGCCGAAGCGCTGCGCCAGGCAAGCGACGCGCGCACGCGCCTGATCGTGACCGACGGGGTGTTCTCGATGGACGGGACGATCGCGCCGCTGCGCGAGATCTGCGACCTCGCCGAGCGCTTCGGCGCTCTCGTCGTGGTGGACGACTCGCACGCCACGGGCTTTACCGGCCCCAACGGCCGCGGGACGCCGGCGCTGCTCGGCGTCGCGGAGAAGGTCGACATCCTGACCGGCACGCTCGGCAAGGCGCTCGGCGGCGCCTCGGGCGGCTACGTCTCGGCGCGCAAGCCCGTCATTGACTGGCTGCGCCAGCGCAGCCGTCCCTACCTCTTCTCGAACTCGATCCCGCCCGTGGTGGCAGCCGGTGCGATTGCCGCGCTTGACCTCATCGAGTCGGATGCGACGCTGCGCGAACGCCTCACCGCCAACGCGCGCTACTTCCGCAATGCCATGACCGCGGCGGGATTCACGCTCAAGGACGGCGAGCACCCGATCATCCCGGTGATGATCGGCGATGCCGTCAAGGCGAGCCGCATGGCGGATCGGCTGCTCGAACTCGGCGTCTACGTCATCGGCTTCTCGTATCCCGTGGTGCCGCACGGTCAGGCGAGGATCCGCACCCAGATGTCGGCCGCGCACTCCACCGCGGACCTTGACCGGGCGGTGGCCGCCTTCGTCGAGGCGGCCAGGGACACCGGGGTTCTCGCGGCCTGACCCGGCCGTCGGTTACGCAGAGGAGCGCCTGCATGAAAGCACTGATCAAGGCCAAGTCCGAACCCGGCGTCTGGATGGCGGACGTCGCGAAACCGACGATCGGCCCGAACGACGTCCTGATCCGCATGACGCGTACGGCCATCTGCGGTACCGACATGCACATCTACCACTGGGACGACTGGGCGCAGCGGACGATCCGCGTGCCGATGGCCTTCGGCCACGAGTACTGCGGCCACATCGTCGAGATGGGCAGCGAGGTCCGGGGTCTCGCCGTCGGCGACCGCGTGTCCGGCGAGGGGCACATCACCTGCGGCCACTGCCGCAACTGCCGCGCCGGCCGCCGCCACCTGTGCCGCAACACGCTCGGCGTCGGCGTCAACCGCTCCGGCGCGTTCGCCGAGTACATGGCCCTGCCCGCGGAGAACGTCTTCAAGCTGCCGGATGCGATTCCGGACGAAGTCGCCTCGATCCTCGACCCGCTCGGCAACGCCACGCACACCGCGCTGTCGTTCGACCTCGTCGGCGAGGACGTGCTCATCACCGGTGCCGGACCGATCGGCATCATGGCGGTGGCCATTGCGCGCTATGCCGGTGCCCGCCACGTGGTCATCACCGACGTCAACCCCTACCGCCTCGCGCTGGCGAAGACGCTCGGTGCCACCTGCGCACTCGACGTGCGCAGCGAAAACCTCAACGACGCGATGGCCTCGCTCGGCATGACCGAGGGTTTCGACGTCGGCATGGAGATGTCGGGTAACCCGACCGCGTTTCGCGACATGCTGGCGACGATGAACCACGGCGGCCACGTCGCCATGCTCGGCATCATGCCGAAGGACACCGGTATCGACTGGGACCAGGTGATCTTCAAGGGCCTCGTCATGAAGGGCGTCTACGGCCGGGAGATGTTCGAGACCTGGTACAAGATGTCGGCGGCGCTGCAGTCGGGGCTCAACGTCATGCCCGTCATTACCCACCGCATGCCGGTCGAGCAGTACCAGGACGGCTTCGAGATCATGGCCTCGGGGCAGTCGGGCAAGGTCATTCTCGACTGGACGACGCTGCGCTGACGCAGGCCGCCAGGAGCCCACGCCACTTCCCATGACCCACCCCATCCGCATTCTGCTGGTCGAAGACCACGAGATCGTCCGCGTTGGCGTGCGCGAACTCATCGAAGCAGTGCCGGATCTGCAGGTCGGCGCCGAAGCGGCCACGCTCGCCGAGGCGCTGCGCGCGCTGCGCCAGGAGACCTTCGACCTCGTGCTGCTCGATCTCGCGCTCGGCCGGGACGACGGCTCGCTGCTGCTGAAGGAACTGCCGCTGATCTGCGACCCGCAGCCCAAGGTGCTCGTGCTGTCGATGCAGGACGACGCGGTCTATGCCAACCACCTGGTGGGCCTCGGTGCGAGCGGCTTCGTGCGCAAGGGCGTCGACGCCGGCGAAATCTTAAGCGCCATCCGCGCCGTGCTCGGCGGTCAGGTGTGGCTGTCGGAGCGCGTCACCGCGCAGCGCGCGCCGGCCGCGGCGAATGCGTCGGCGCCGGTGGACCGCCTGACGGCCCGCGAGCGCCAGGTGCTGGACGGCGTCGGCCGCGGCGAATCGAGCAAGGAGATTGCGCTGCGCCTCGGCCTGTCGGCGCAGACGGTCGACGTCTATCGCTTCAAGATCCGCCAGAAACTCGGCGTCGAGGACCCGGGTGATCTGCGGCGCTTTGCGATCGCGCTCGGTGGCGCCGCGTTCGGCGACGAGGAACCGGCCGAGCCGCCGACCCCAGCCTGATTCCGCGCCGGGTTCAGGCCCCCGCGACCGGCCGCGCTGCCAGCCTCCCCCCGCGTGAACCGGCCCGGCTCAGCGCTGGTCGCACGGGCAGTACAGGTACAGGCCGCGCGGGTCGTTGAACGCAGCGACCGAATCGACCATCGAGTCGAGTGCGGTCAGCGCCCGGGCGAGCCCCGGCCGCGGCGCGGACACGAGGCCCGCCGTCACCGCGACCCGCATGCCATCCGCACGGACGTTGCGCACCAGCGCCTCGCGCCAGTTGAGCTGCTTCTCGCGGTAGCTGACCCCGTACTGGCCGTTCTTGAGACCCGCCCGCTTGGCCGCCGCGCCGATGGCGTCCTTCAGGCCGCCGATGCGGTCAATCAGCCCGCGCGACAGGGCATCGGCTGCAATCCAGACCCGACCCTGGGCGATGGCATCGATCTCGGCGGGCGTCTTGCCGCGCGACTTCGCCACCTGGCCAATGAACTGGCCGTACGTGAACTCGACGCCCTGCTGCAGCACGTCCTTCACCTCGGGCGCGAGCCCGCGGCTGAGGTCGGTGGCACCGGCGAGCGGCGAGGTCGCGACGCCGTCGGTCGCGACCCCGAGCTTCCCGAGCGTACGCTCGAAGGTCGGCAGCACGGCAAAGACGCCGATCGAGCCCGTGATCGTGGTCGGCTCGGCGAAGATCTCGTCGCTGTCCATCGAGATGTAGTAGCCGCCGCTGGCCGCGACGCTGGCGAACGACGCCACGACCGGCTTGCCCGCCGCCTTCAGGGCGTCGACCTCCTGGCGGATGACCTCGGAGGCCTGGACGCTGCCGCCCGGGCTGTCCACGCGCAGGACCACGGCCTTCACCGTCTTGTCGAAGCGCGCATCGCGCAACAGGCGCGCGAACGATTCGCCACCGACCTTGCCCGGCGGCTGGTCGCCGTCGAGGATCTCGCCGACCGCGGTCAGGACCGCGACGCGGGCGCCGGCCGGACCCTCGTCGTTCGACAGGCCATGCACCGCCACCGAGTTGTACTGCGGCACCTCGACGGCATTGAAACTGTGGCTGTCCGGGTCCTCGCCGACGAGTTCGATGACGCGCGA
>CAITAM010000421.1 GCA_903890265.1 uncultured Pseudomonadota bacterium
TCCATCGCGTGTTCGAGCTCTGCCCTCGCGCCCTCGCCGTACTCCGGCGCCAACTCGCACTGCGCGAGCGATTGATTCGGGAAGGCGCCATTCGGCACCCGCACCTGTTCTTCACCGAAGACGGCGCGCCCTTCCGCTCGATCAAAGAGTCGGGCGCACGGTGGGCGAAGACCTTGGCGCGATTGCCCATCCGCCCGCGCCGGCCCTACTGCGCGCGCCATTCGAGCGTCAGCTGGAACCTGATGCTCGGCAAGAACCCGCTGTGGGTGGCACGGCAGCACGGTCACACCGTGCGGACCATGCTTGAGGTTTACGCCGCGTGGGCGGAGGGTGCCGTCGAATCGGACGTGGCAGCAATCCGTCGCGCGATGGACCTGCCCGTCGACGACGTGCAAAGCCCCCGTCGCGGACTGTTCCGGCAGCTCGTGCGGCGATGGCTCCCGGAGGCTACGCTGGAGCGGTCGAGGATGAAGTCATTTAGCGTCTGGCACTGGATCTGGCACCAGGAACGCGGAGCTTGCACCTAAGCCCATGAGATCGAACGGGAAAGAATTGGCGGAGAGAGAGGGATTCGAACCCTCGAAGGGCTTTTGGCCCTTACGCCCTTAGCAGGGGCGCGCCTTCGACCACTCGGCCATCTCTCCGGCTGCCCGTCTTCAAGCGGGCGCGAGGGATGTTACTGCCCTCGCTCGGCCGCGGTCAAAGGACTTCGGCGCGAGACTTCTCTCAGCTCGCCTGCAGGGCGAGTTCGGCACGGATGCGCTCGGCGATTTCCTCGCGATGGACTGCAACCGTGCGGGGCGCATCCACGCCCAGACGCACCTGGTTGCCCTTGACCGACAGCACCCGCACCGTGACCTCGTCACCGATCACCAGCGACTCCCCAATCCGACGCGTCAGGATCAACGTGCTCATTCGCTCTTCCACCCTTTCCATGGCCTCGACGAGGGCTGCAAAGGTACGGGAATTCTTTATATGCCTCAATCGACGCGCAGCACCGATTGCCAACGCAAGTTATTGATTCTTTGTTGCTGGTGAAACACCGCAACGTATTTTGCGGGTTTTCCTTAGCCGCCGGTCCTCAGGCGCCGAGCCGCTCCGTGACATAACCCAGCACACCGTCCAGCGCGCCCGGCAGGGCGGCGAGGTCGGTCCCACCGGCCTGCGCAAAGTCGGCCCGGCCACCGCCCTTGCCGCCGAGCTGCCGGGCCAGCTCCCCAACCAGCGCGCCGGCCTGCACCCGCGCCACGAGGTCGTCGGTGACGCCCGCCACCAGCGTGATCTTCGCGTCGCCGTCGACCGCGGCCAGCACGATGACGGCACTGCCGAGCTTTGCCTTGAGTCCGTCCACGGCGGAGCGCAGTGCCTTCGCATCGGCGCCATCGACCCGGCTCGCCACGACCCGCGCGGAGCCTACCGCGTGCGCGGACGCGGCGAGGTCACTGCCCGACCCCTGGGTCAGCCGCACCTTGAGCTGCTCCACTTCCTTCTCGAGCCGCTTGGCCCGCTCGGCCAGGGCACCGACCTTGCCCGGCACCTCGTCGCTCGCGCAGCGCAGGTCGTGGGCCACCGTCGACAGGGATTGCTCCACGCCGTTCAGGTAGGCGAGTGCGGCCTCGCCGGTGACGGCCTCGATGCGGCGCACGCCCGCGGCCACGCCACCTTCCGTCAGGATCTTGAACACGCCAATGTCACCGGTGCGCGTCACGTGGGTACCGCCGCAGAGCTCCGTGGAGTGCGGCCCGATGTCCAGCACGCGCACTTCGGCACCGTATTTCTCGCCGAACAGACCCATCGCGCCGGCGGCGATCGCCGCATCGAAGGCCATGACGCGCGTCCGCGTCGCCACGTTCAGCAGCACGTCCGCGTTGACACGTGCCTCGATGGCGGCGCGCTCGGCAGCGGACAGGCCCTGGCCGTGGGCAAAATCGAAGCGCAGCCGCTCGGGCTCGACGAGCGAGCCCTTCTGCTGCACGTGCTCGCCGAGCACGGCGCGCAGTGCCGCGTGCAGCAGGTGGGTCGCCGAATGGTTGCGCGCGGTGGCGAGCCGTCGCGTCGCGTCGACCGAGGCCGTGACGACATCGCCGACCGCGACGCGGCCCTCCGCCACGGTGCCGGCGTGGGCGATCGCGTCGCGCAGCTTCTGGGTGTCGGTGACGACGAAGCGTCCGTCGGCCGCCCGCAGTTCACCGCGGTCACCGACCTGACCGCCGCTCTCGGCGTAGAAGGGCGTGCGATCGAGCACGACCCGTCCCTCCGCACCGTTCTCAAGCAGCGGCACGCTGGCGCCGGTCGCGTCGAGCAGCGCGACAACCGTCGAGGTCGTCCCGAGCGTCTCGTAGCCGTCGAACCGGCTGCTCGCCTCGATCTGCGCGGTCTCGCGCAGGTCGACGCCGAAGCGGCTCGCGGCGCGGGCCCGCTCGCGCTGGGCGTCCATCGCCGCCTCGAATCCGGCCTGATCGACGGTGAGGCCGCGCTCGCGGGCGATGTCGGCCGTCAGGTCGACCGGGAAGCCGTACGTGTCGTAGAGCTTGAAGGCGGTCTCGCCCGGTACGACAGGGGTCGTCAGACGGGCGATGGCACCCTCCAGCAGTGCAAGGCCCTGGGTCAGCGTCTCGGCGAACCGCTCCTCCTCCTGCAGGAGCACCGCGGCGACCCGCGCCGCACCGGCGGCAAGCTCCGGGTAGGTACTGCCCATCTCGTGCACGAGGGCCGGCACCAGCGCGTGCAGGAACGGCCGCGTCTGGCCGAGCTTGTGGCCGTGACGGATCGCCCGTCGGATGATGCGCCGCAGGACGTAGCCGCGGCCCTCGTTTGACGGCACGACGCCATCGACGATGAGAAACGACGTGGCGCGGATGTGATCGGCAATCACGCGCAGCGACGGCGATGCGAGGTCAGTCGCGCCCGTCACCCGCGCGGCCTCGCCGATCAGCGCCCGGAAGAGATCAATGTCGTAGTTCGAGTGCACGCCCTGCAGGACCGCGCTGATCCGCTCGAGCCCCATGCCGGTGTCGACCGAAGGCTTTGGCAGCGGCGTCAGGACGCCCGCGGCATCGCGCTCGTACTGCATGAAGACGAGGTTCCAGATCTCGACGTAACGGTCACCGTCCTCGTCCGGGGAGCCCGGCGGGCCACCGGGAATGTCGGCGCCGTGATCATAGAAAATCTCGGTGCACGGTCCGCACGGACCGGTATCGCCCATGGCCCAGAAATTCGAGGAGGCCCCGA
>CAITAM010000422.1 GCA_903890265.1 uncultured Pseudomonadota bacterium
AAACCGTTCCCGACGGGTTACCTTGCCCTTGCCGTCCCAGGCCGCCGACGCAAACGTCGTCTGCTTCATGCGAATCCTCAATCCCTAACCGCGACGGGCCTCTGCTCACAGTATCGTTCAGTTAGAACGACCTGTGCAGAGATTCCCTAGCGGCCGGTCTCAGTCGGCGCGGTTCGCCGCCGCCTTCAGGCTCGCGTTGATCTCGCGCGGCGAGGGATTGCGACGCAGGGTGAGGCCGCCGTTGATCTGCAGCACCTGCCCGGTGAGGAAGCTCTCGTCACTGGCGAGCCAGAGGGCGGCATCGGCGACGTCCCGGGTCGTGCCGATCCGTCCGAGCGGGTACTCCCTGACGAAGGCCTCCTCGAGGCCGGGCATCTGCACTTCCCTGGCCGTCATCGGCGTCGCCGTGAGGCCGGGTGCGATGGCGTTGACCTTGACTCCCTTGGCGCCGAACTCGTTCGCGAAGCAGCGCACCAGCGCGTCGGCGGCGGCCTTCGTGCCGATGTAGGCGGCGTGGTGGTAGAGGAGGGCGTAGACCGATGCCGATGACATCGTGATCACCGAGCCGCCACCGTTCTCCGCCATCAGGCCGACGAAGCTCTGCAGGAAGAAATACACCCCCTTGAACTGCAGCGCCGTGAGGCGATCAAGGTCCGCTTCGGTCGTCTCGAGGATCTTCGCCATCAGCCCCCAGCCCGTGCAGTTGATCGCGATGTCGACCCGCCCGAGCGTGTCCCGCCCGGTCGCGGCCAGCGCCGCGACCTCGGCCTTCACCGTGATATCGCACAGCGCGTAATGGCCGCCGATTTCACCGGCCAGCCGTTCGAGTTCGCCGCCGTTGCGGCCGGCGACGAGCACGGTCGCGCCCTCGGCGGCGAACCGCCGGGCGATGACCTGGCCCATGTTGTCGCGGCTGCCCGCGCCGAGGATGACTGCGGTCTTGCCGGCGATTCGCTGCATGGCTGGTAACTCCGGTCGGTGCGGGCGTCAGGCCCGGCGGTTGAGGAAACGAACGGGTTCGGCGCCGTCCCAGTCGACGGCCTTGCGACGGATGAAGGCATAGAAACGCAGCAGCTCGTCGCCCGGTTCGTACAGCTCCTGCATGTGGCCGAGCGCCGCCACGCAGTCGACCATCGCAAAGCGCACCCCGTCCACGGTGGTCGCATCGAGCGCGACCGCCTCGCCTCGCGCGCCGGCCTCGGCCAGTGCCAGCGACAGGTCCGGCACGAAGCAGGCGACGTGGTGCAGGCCGCTCTCCTGCGCCGAGAAGCGGTCCCTGAGGGCGGACGGCGCGTCGTCGTGCTGGGTGATGAACTCCACCATGAGCTCGCCCGCCTGGCCGTACGCCGAGCTGTGATCGAACACCCCGGGCCGGCCCCGGTGCAGGCAGCGGGCCAGGCGGACGTGCTCCAGCACGTAAAACGGACCCCAGCCCCACGCCGCGGCGGCGGCGCGCGCCGCCGCCTCGATGTCAGGCACGTGGTAGGCGAGCTGGACCGGAACCCGCCCCGTCCGCGTGCTGCCCTCAGTGATGCCGGTCGGGAGCGAAGGCATACAGCACGTTACCGGGCAGGTGGAAATAGATCCCGTAGCCCGAGTTCACGTACAGCACGCCGTCATACAGCACCGGGCCGCCACCGCCCATGGACCCGCCGTGCGCCGTGGTGCCATCGACCGTGGTGACCGGCTGGTTGGTGTCGTACTCCCACACCAGCTTGCCGGTGTCCGCAGCGTAGGCGCGCAGGAAACCGTCCATGTGACCGGCGAAGACCGTGTCCGCCGCCGAGGTGATCGCGGCGATGATGCCCGGCGCGCAGTACTGCTTGCCGAGGCAGCGATCCGGGGCGGGCGTCCGCCAGAGCACCTTGCCGGTACCGACGTCGACCGCGTTGATGCCGGGCTGCGGCTCGCCGGGAAAGTGGTCACCCTGATTGATCTGGTCCGAGATCGGCACGAAGAGGCGCGTGCCGTCGGTGGCCATGCCCCACTGCACGCCACCCTGGATACCGCCGCGGCCGAGCCGCTGGGTCCAGAGCAGTTTCTGGTGCGAGTCCGGGTCGACCGCGATCGCCGCGCCGCTCTTCAGCCCCGCCAGAATGACGTCCTTGCCGGACGGCAGCGAGACGAGGGTGGTGCCGGAGCCGATATCGAAGTCCGGTCCCTGGGGCTTCGGGCACATGTCGGTGCCGATCATGCAGCCGACGTTCCAGGCGTCGTCGGCAAACACCTGCAGATGCCAGCGGATTTCGCCGGTCCTGAGGTCAAAGGCGATGATGGCGTCGCTGCGGTCATTGGCGGGCGACGAGTAGTTGTCGCCGGTGCCGACGTAGAGCACGCCGCGCTTTTCATCGACCGTCGGACTGCTCCAGATCGGTGCCCCGGACGGCGCGAAGATGGCCGTGCCGCTCGCGGTGCGGCCGACCTCGGTCGGTGTCTGCGGCGAGGTGTAGGTCTTCCAGCGTACCTTGCCGGTCTGTGCGTCGAGCGCGACCATCGACCCGCGGAAGGTGCAGCAGGCGTACTTCGGGTCGGTAATCGCCTCCTCCAGCGACGACACGGGCACGTACAGCGTCGAGCGGTGCAGGACCGGCGCGCCGGTGATCGTCGCACTCGGGTGGTCGTCGACCTTGGTCTTCCAGAGCAGCTTGCCGGTGCGGGCGTCGACCGCGTAGGCGCGCCCGACGATGTCGCCGAAGTAGGCGACGGGCCTTGCCTTGCCCGCGTCCGACACGGACCAGGCCGGAATCACGATCGGCGTGCGCACCTCGGCGGTGGCGCGGAACTGCCAGCGCACGCAGCCGGTTTCGGCATCGAGCGCGTAGACGGTGCCGTTCTGGCTGCCGGTGTACACGGCGCCCATGGCGAAATTGGGCTGCGAGCGGGCGCGCTGCGCGCCCGGGAACGCAAACGCCCACTTCACCTTGAGGGAGGGGATATCGGCAGCCGACAGGCCGCCGATGGCGTCGGGCACGTGATGGCTGTTCGAGGCATCGAGGCCCCACGCGGTGAGGCGCGGCGGGCGCGTCATGTCAAAGCGCGCGGCCTCGCCCGTGCAGAGCTTCGGCGCCGCCACCTTGGCGGCGTGCTCGATGGTGTCGCCCGCGAGGTATTCGGCGACGTCGCGCTTCTGCGCCTCGGTAAGGCCGGTGGCCTGGACTTTCATGACGCCGCTGGTCAGCGCGTTGTGGATGGCGTCGGCCGACATCATCTGCACGAAAGTCTTGGCCGGCGCCTTGTAGATACCGCCATCGTGGCACTGGGCACAGTGGGCGTGATACACCGCGGCGCCCGGCAGCGTCTCGGGATCGGGCGTCGCCGCCGTGTTTTTCGCGTCCATCGAACGGACGAACGAGTCGACCTCCTTCTGATCGGGCGGCGACTGCGCACCCGCGGGCAGCGTGGTCAGCGACAGCAAGGCAAGGCAGACCCAGGTCAGGCGCATCGGCAGACTCTCCAGAGAAGGGGCAAGTGCCGGGGCCACGCGGCGCGCGGCCCCGGCGCCGTTCAGGGCTTCAGACCGAGCACGCGGTCCAGTTCACGGTGGAAGTGGCGGACCCGCGATTCCTGCTCCGACCACAGCGGACCGCGGAAACCGCGCGAGCGCGCACCCTGCTGCACGGCCGCCACCAGTTCCACGTCCTGGTTGAGCACCGGCCCGAGGTCGGCGCGGTCGTCGACGCCGTGCCGCTCGATGGCCGGGCGCGTGGCGCCGGTGACGTCGGTGTCCTTCGGCAAGCCCATCCAGCCCGGCACGAAGTAGTTCGGGTCGTCGACGTAGCGGTACAGCGTCATGTTGTCGTAGAAGAAACGCTCGGGATCGGTCGGGTGCGGCAGGAAGCGCATGATGAACACGCCCTCCGGGTGCATGCCGATCTGCACGTTGGGGAACAGGCCCGTCGCCCAGCTGTCGGTCAGCTGGCCGTCGGTGAACTCCTCGTAGTGCTTGAGGTTGAGACGCGCGGCGCGCGCGCGCTTGGCGGCCTGCACGGTCGCGCGCACGTCCTTCGCGCTGCCGTGGTAGTCGGCCGGATTCATGCCGGCCTCGGTCATCATGTACTGCAGGTCCGGCGTCACCGTCTCCTGATCGCCGATGCGGTGCGACTTGGTGCAGATCGGCACGATCATGCGGCTGAAGCCGTTCGGGTACAGGTCGTACTGCGAGAAGTCTTCCATCACGCCCTGGGTCTGCGGGTGGATGTGCGGCAGGTGGTAGGTCTCGTAGAACGAATCGACGCCGACCTTCCAGTTGCCCCGCCACTCGGTGACCACGTGGCGCACCACGTTCATCTCGTCGATGCGGTAGCGCTCGATGTAGCCCTTCGGCAGCCCGATCCAGTCGAGCAGCGGCGGCGCCTTGCCGTCCATGTTGATGAAGATGAGCCCGCCGACGGTGTCGCAGCGGACCTCGGCGAGTCCCGGCCGGTGGCGGACCAGGTCCGGGTGGAAGCTCTCCTCGTCCGTGATGCAGGCGAGCTTGCCGTTCGTCGCAAACTGCCAGCCGTGGAAGGCGCAGGTGAAGCGCGACGCGCTGCCCATGTCGTTCAGCGCCACGCGGTTACCGCGGTGGGGGCAGACGTTGTAGAAGGCCTTCAGCGAACGGTCATCCTGGCGCACCACGATGATCGACTCGTGGCCTACCTGGAAGGTGGTGTAGTCGCCGGGCTCCGGCACGTCCGAGGTGACGCCGGCGAGCAGCCAGACCCTTGGCCAGAGCGAGCGCCACTCAAGGTCCATGAACTCGCGGGTGTAGTAGCGGTCCGGGCTCGGTACGTCCAGGCCGTTATCGGGCTGCGCGTGCTTCGCCTCGAGCGACTCGGCCGGCGCGCTCGGGTTGACGACATAGGGCTTGTCATAGGCAAACATGACGGACTCCCGCGAGTGGCTGATGACCCGGAAACTACGCTGAATATACGGTCGGCATGCTTCAAAAAACAGGCCTGACTGTTTTTATTGCGGCGCAGCGTAGCCGCCCGCCCGCCGCTCAGTGTGCTGCAGCGCGATCGGTCGCCGGCGTGAAGGGGCAGCTCTCCTCCCGCTCGACCAGGTTCAGTACAAACGAGAGCTTTGCCATGCCGCTGATGACCGCCATCACGACGCCGAGCTCGCAGAGGTCGGCGTCGGTGAACGACTGGCGGAGCCGGGCATACAGCGCGGGAGTCAGCTTGCCGGTCAGGTTGGTCAGCGCCACCTCGTCCGCGTAGGCGAGGACCGCGCGCTCGGCCTCCGTGAACGGACCCGACTCGTAGTGATCGAGCGCATCGACCTGCGCCTGGCTGATCCCGGCCGCGAGGGCGCCCGGCACGTTCTGCTTGTTGCAGGTACGGCAGCCGTGCAGGGTCGACAGGCGCAGGCGCGCGAGCTGCTTGTAGCGCTGCTCAACACGACCGCCGAAGAAAATGCCCGCGTAGAACTGGTTCATCACGAAGTCGAGCATCGCCGGGTTCTGCGCGAACACCTCGACGAACGTCGGCTCGCCGGTAAGGCCGTTCAGGGCATCCCAGACGGGGCGCAGCGTGTCGGGGAGTTCGTCGCGCGGAATCCGGTGCATCAGCGTGTCGGCCATGTCGAGCTCCTTGACGTGGGTGGGGCGGGCGAGGGCAGGCGGCAGTGGCGGTCGTCAGCCGGGGACCCGGAAGTAGTCGGGCTTGCCGGCGGGCCACACGTCACCCCACTGGCTGTTGCCGCCGTCGACCACGAGCACGTCACCGGTCGTGAAACTGCCGGCCGGGCTGCCGACGTAGGCGACCGCCTGGCCGACGTCGTAGGCGTCGCCGAGTTTGCGCATCGGGTTCGAATTGCGGAACTCCTCCGCCGCGGCCGGCTCGTAGACGTTCAGTCCCTCGGAGTTGATCGAGCCCGGCGAGACGCAGTTGACGCGGATGCCGTAGGGCGCCCACTCGGTGGCGAGCGTCTTGCTGAGGTAGATGACGCCCGCGCGCGCGGCGCAGGTGTGCGCCACCTGCGGCATGCCGCGCCAGACGTTGGCGACGATGTTGACGATGCTGCCGGCCGAGCCGCTCGCACGCCAGCGCCTGGCGGCCGCCTGCATCATGTACCACGTGCCGTTCAGGTTGGTGTCGATGACGGCAAGCCAGCCCTTGACCGAAAAATCGATCGCCGACTGCGGGAACTGGCCGCCGGCATTGTTGACGAGCAGATCAAGGCCGCCGCAGTGGTCGAAGGCGTGATCTATCAGGGCCGTGCACTCGTCCGGATTGCGAATCGTCATCGGGAAGGTATGGACGCAGTCAAGGCCGAGCAGCCGGCGCACGCCGCTCGCGGTCTGCTCCAGCTTGTCGGCCTTGCGGCCGCTGATGAGCACCGTCGCACCGAGCCGGGCGAACATGAACGTCATGGCGCGACCGAAGCCACCGCCACCGCCCGTGACGAGCACGACCTTGCCGCGGTAGAGATCCTCGCGGAACACCATTGGCGCCGTGGCCAGTTCTTCCATGGTGTAGCCCCAGCGCGGGCTCGACGGCGCGGCGGTTTCAGCCAGGGCCTGCGGTGTCTTCTGCATAGTTATGCTCTTTTGCTGCCTTGATCGGGAATCGGTGTCATCGGCTGCCG
Source organism: uncultured Pseudomonadota bacterium (assembly GCA_903890265.1). Classification (GTDB taxonomy): domain Bacteria; phylum Pseudomonadota; class Gammaproteobacteria; order Steroidobacterales; family Steroidobacteraceae; genus CAIKMS01. Next base: position 6,571 of record CAITAM010000422.1, read on the forward strand.
TGCAGGCCGACGATAGCAATGCTGGCGACGTTCCTGTTCGGAATGCCGCCGAGGTTATGGGTCAGGCCAATCGACGGCGAGGCAAGCTGGCGCTCGCCGGCCCGCCCGAGTAGCTGGTTATAGATCTCGTAGACCATGCGCAGCCCCGACGCGCCCACCGGATGGCCGAAGCATTTCAGGCCGCCGTCCGTCTGGCAGGGAATGGCGCCCGAGCGATCGTAGCGCCCGTCGAGGATGTCGGCGGGCGCCCGGCCGGGATCGGACAGGCCGAGGTCTTCCATCACCACAAGCTCGGTGACCGAGAAGCAGTCGTGAACCTCAATCAGGTCGAGCTCGCTGCGCGGATCGGTGATGCCGGCCTCGCGGTAGGCGCGCGCCGCGGCGATGGGCGTGGTCAGCGTGTGGCTGCCGTCCCAGCTCGCGTGACCCATCTCCACGCCGTTGGACGGCGCAAGCTGCAGCGCCTTGATCGTGACGAGGTCGCGGTGGCCGAGACTTCTCGCCAGCTCCGGCGTCGTGACGATCGCACAGGCCGCGCCGTCACTGACCCCGCAGCAGTCCAGCAGCCCGAGCGGGTAGGCGATCATGGGTGCGGCAAGCACCTGCTCGGTCGTGATCGTATTGCGCAGGTGCGCCTTGGGGTTCAGGGCCGCGTTCGCGTGACTCTTGACCGACACGTGCGCCATGGCACGGCGCAGGTCATCCATCGCGACGCCGTGTCGCGCCGCGTAGGCGGCCCCGAGCTGCGCGAAGGCGCCCGGTGGCGTGAAACCCGGTTGCCACTGGTCCTCGAAGGTGCCCTTGGTGCGTTCCGGCAGGCCGCCGAAGCCCGTGTCCTTCAGCTTCTCGACGCCCATCGCGATGGCGATGTCCACGGCACCGCTCGCGACCGCATAGGCCGCACCGCGCAGCGCCTCGGTGCCGGTCGCGCAGAGGTTTTCCACGCGCGTCACCGGGACGTTGGGCAGGCGCAGCGCCATCGACAGCGGCAGGCCGGAGCGCGACGTGCTCTGGTCCTGGTAGAACACGCCGAGCCAGCCAGCCTCGATCCGGTCACGCTCCACCCTGGCGTCTGCCAGCGCCTCGGCGAAGGCCTCAACCATCAGGTCGTCCGCGCCGGCCTCCCAGCGCTCGCCAAAGCGCGAGCAGCCCATGCCGATGATCGCCACCTTGTCGCGGATGCCGGTTGCCATCGTTCAGCTCCTGACCCGCGTCGCTTTCCAGAAATACCGGTGGAAGCCGCGCACCCGGTCGACGTCCTTGACGCGAAAGACGAAGCGCAGCGGCATGCCGACCTCGAGCTCGCCCGGGCCGACGTCTGTGAACTCGATGAAGAGATTGGCGCCCGATGCGCTCGCCACGTTGCCGTAGACGAGGGGCGGCGACGGCGTGTACGCGAGCCAGTCCTCCGTGTACGTCTTGACCTGCGCCGGCTCGTCGGCGAGCGGCGCGTCGTCCTGCTCGCCGAAGGCGCGGCAGTCCGGATTGACGCAGGCCGGCGCTTTCGGGAACTGCACCGTCCCGCAGCGGGTGCAGCGGCCGCCGACCAGTCCGTTCAGGGTCGCGTGCTTGCGGTAGTGGACGCTGTGCGCCGTGCGTGCATCGCGCTCGGCACGCATGCCGGCAGCGAGGTTGAGTTCGCCACCGTGCGCGAGGAAGCGGGTGTACGACGGGTCGCTGAGGCCGCTCGCGAGCACGGGCGCAAGCGAGGACGGTCGCCGGTTCGCGATCGCGCCGGTCGCCCGCAGGGCGAGCACGTCGACGCCCTGGCCGAAGCCGACGACGACGATGAGCTCACCCTCGGCGGCCGACTCCAGGGTCGCGGCGAGCTCGAGCAGAATCTGCGCCGATCCCGCATGGCCGAGCCGGGACACCAGTGGCTCGCGGACGACGGCCGGCGGGCAGCCGAGGCGCCGCGCGAGGTCTGCGCTCGTGGCCGCTGGCAGCGCGGTGACGAGATGCGACACGTCACCGCCCTCGAGCGAGAGCCGCTCAAGCAGTCCCCTGACGGCGGGCAGGACGAGCTTTTGCATGCCCTCGACCCGAACCCAGCGCTCCTCGAGCGAATAATCGTAGTCGGCCTGCGATTCGCGGTAGTGATCCACGAAATCGACCGCCTCGGAGCAGGCGCCAAGGTACTGCGCGACGACGCCCTCGCTGGCGACCAGCACGGCCGCCGCCCCGTCGCCGTAGGCGAGTTCCTCGCTGCTGCCGGGCTGGGTTCGCCGCCGTTCGGAGGCCACCACCACGTGCCCGCCGGCACCCGGGCGTTCCAGCGCCGAGATCAGCGCCGTGGTGGCGGCGCGCTGCGACCCGGTCGTGTCCTCGGTGCTGACGCGGGCGCCGAGGTTCAGCGCGGCGGCCACGAGGCCCGCGTTGCTGCGGTCGGCAAAGGGCAGCGTCGTCGAGGCGAGGGTGAGGCTCCCGACGCGCGAGCGCCCGTCGGTACCCAGCGCGTCGCGCGCGGCCTCCACGGCGAGGGTGATCGCGTCCTCGTCCCAGGCGGCGTACGACCGTTCGCCGGCTGGCTTGCGCGTCCCCGGCGGCTGCCGCCAGGCCAGCGCGTCGGCGATCGCGTGCCGCGGGATGCGCCGGCGCGGCACGTACACACCCCAGGCGGCGACGCCACGGGTCATGGCTTTATGGTGGCCGACACGTACGGGGCGAGCATCGGCGTCACGCGCAGGGCCTCCGGCACCCGCTCGATACCGATCCGGCGATCGAGCTCCTCGTGCCAGTGGTAGATACGCCGTTCCTGGTAGTTGAGGGTGACGCCCGCATAGCCCGGCGATTCGACGGACTGCTGGATGTGCTCGGCGAACTGCGTGTCCTCGAACAGGATGCGCTCGAAATTGGCCAGTCGCTTCTCCCAGAGCGGATCGAGCGGGCCGTCACCCCAGTCGGGGGCGAACCACACCACTTCGATTTCCATTTCCCGCGGCCCGCACGGCCAGAAGAGGATGAAGGGGATCCCGCTGTCCGCAATGGGCGTGACGAGGTTGGGATAGAACAGGTAGGACGGATTGTGCTTCTGCGTGATCTCGGAGGCGGTCGGGATCTTCAGCATGCCGCGCGCGCCGGGGTCTTCCCAGTCCGGCCGGCGGTTGGGGGTCACCATGATCGAGTGGCCGTGCGGCCAGAGGTGGATCGTGGTGCCGCGATGGTCGAGGAACCGATCCACGGTCTGCGTGTGAATCGACTTCAGGTGATAGACCTCGAGGAACGCGTCGAGCAGCACCTTCACGTTGCATTTCACGTGATACGACTTCTTGTGCACGAAGCGGGTCTGCTCCGGCTGGATGTCGCTCACCATCGCCGGAATTTCGCCAAGCGACTCGAGCAGCGGCGCGGCCTTCGCGTCTTCGTTGACGAATACCCACTTGCCCAACCGCTCGCAGCGGACGGTCGTCAGCGAGTAGCAGCTCATGTCGAGGTTGGGGAAATCCCGCTTGTCGCGCAGATTGAGCAGCTTGCCGTCGAGGCCGTAGGTCCAGCCGTGGTACTGGCAGACGAGGCCCTCGACGTGCCCGTGGCCGTCCTTGACGAGCGGTGCGCCGCGGTGCCGGCAGGTGTTGTAGAACGCGCGCACGACGCCGTCCTTGCCGTGCACGATCAGGATCGGCGACCCCGTGCGCTTGAACAGGATGAAATCGCCGGGTTCCGGAATCTCGTCCAGATGGCAGGCGTACAGCCACGAGGCCTGCCACAGGTAGCGGTGCTCGAGGGCGAGGAAGTCGGGGTCGGTGTAGCGGCCACCGGGAACGAGGGGCAGCGTCGGGAAGTCGGCCGGCGGCGCGGTACGGTCGAACTCGTGCCGCATGCCTGCCTTGATGTGTTCGACGTACGCGGGCTTGACCATGGGCGTGCTACTCCAGGTCCGACTGTCGGTGACGCGCGGTGCCGTCCGGCTCGCCGGGCGGACGCGCCCAAGGTTCCAGTATAGGATCAGTGGCGCCCGTAAAGAAACAAGCGTGACTGTTTTTTTCCGGCGGCCGGCGTATAGTCAGTCCGCTTCAGTCCGCCCGTAGTCCCTGCGTAGGCGAGGTGCCCGTGACCGGTCCGATCCTGCACCATTTTGACCTGTCGCCGTTTGCCGAGAAGGCGCGACTGATGCTCGGGCTCAAAGCGCTCAGCTGGCATTCCGTCGAGATCCCGATCGTGATGCCAAAGCCCGACCTCGTCGCGCTGACCGGCGGGTACCGCAAGACGCCCGTGCTGCAGGTCGGCGCCGATGTCTACTGCGACACCCGGCTCCTTGCGCTCGAACTCGAGCGCCGCTTCCCGGCACCGACGCTGTTCCCCGGCGGCAATCGGGGCCTGTCACTCGCGCTCGCCGCCTGGAGCGACCGCTCGTTCTTCGACCCCGGCGCCGGGCTGTCGATGGGACTTAACAAAGCCGGGCTGCCGAAGGTCGTCATCGACGACCGCAAGGCCTTCTTCAATTTCATGGATTTTGACCGGCTGGAGAGCGACGTGCCGCACCTCGGCACGCAGTTTCGCGCGCACGCGGAACTCGTCAACGACCAGCTGAGTGACGGCCGGCCGTATTTCCTCGGGGCGGAGCCGGGCCTTGCCGACATCCACGCCTACTTCCCGCTGTGGATGGCCCGGGCCAACATTCCGACGGCAGACGAGCTGCTCGGGGTCTACGAACACCTCGCGCCCTGGGAGGCGCGCATCCGCGGCTTTGGCCACGGCGAGCGTCATGCGCTCGGCGCCGACGAGGCACTCTCGCTCGCCAGCCGGTCCCGGCCGGAGCCGTCCACGGGCGTGGACGCGCGTGACCCGCTCGGGCTCGCGGCGGGTGCGGCGGTGGTGGTGACACCGGATGACTACGGGCGGGTTCCGGTCGAGGGCGAGCTGTACGCGCTCAACCGGCACGAGGTGGCCGTGCGCCGCACGGACCCTCGGGCGGGTACCGTGGTCGTGCACTTTCCCCGCGCGGGCTACCGTGTCGACCCGCGCGCCTGATGGCCTGCCGGCGCGGCGCGGGTCAGACGACGCCCGCCGCGCGCAGCGCGTGGATGGCGCCGGCGTCGTAGCCGAGCTCGCCGAGAATCGCGTCGGTGTGCTCGCCGAGCCGTGGCGGGCGCTCGCGGATGCCGCCGGGCGTGCCGGACAGGCGGACCGGGAGATCGGCCACCATCGCCGGCTGTGGCAGACCCGGGAAGTCGACGGGTCGCAGGAACCCCATCGCGGTGACCTGCGGATCGTCGAGCGCCTGCTGCAGGGTCTGCACGGGACCGGCCGGCACGCCGGCCGCCTCGAGCTCGCGGATCGCGGCGTCGGTCGTGCGCTCGGCGCACCACTCGCGGGTCCGGGCCAGAATGTCGTCCGCGTGGTCGGCGCGCGACTGGTCCGAGCCGTAGGGGGGGTCAGCAAGCCAGCGCGCCTCGTCACCCATGAGGCGCGCCCAGCGCCGGAACAGGCCGTTGCCGACGCAATGGAGCAGGACGTGCCCGTCGCGGGTTGCAAAAACGTCCGAGGGCGCGGAGGTCTGCACGCGATTGCCGGTGCCGACGCGGTTCGGGCGGGCCACGCTCTGTTCGACGAGGTGCGAGTTGAACACGGCGAGCGCGGTGCCGAGCAGGGTCGCATCGACCCGCTGGCCGCGCCCCGAGCGGCCGCGCTCGAGGAGCGCCGCCAGCACACCGAACGCCGACAGCACCGCGGTGCTGAAGTCGACGTAGGGCGCCGCCGACTTCGCGGGCGCGCCGGGCACCCCGGTCATGTACATCGCGCCCGACATGGCCTGACCGACGCCGTCGAATCCGCCCCGGTTCGCGTAGGGACCCTGGTCGCCGAACGCGCTCTGCGTCGCGAGGATGCAGTCCGGCCGGATGGCCCGCACGCTGTCGTAGTCGAGGCCCATCGCGCGCAGCGACGCCGCGGGCAGGTTGGCGACAATGACGTCGGCCGTGGCGATGAGCTTCGCGGTGATTTCCCGGCCCTGGTCCGTGGTCGGGTCGAGGGTGAGCGATTTCTTGTTGCAGGCGGTTTGCAGGAACACCGCGCCTTCGCCGGTCGTGGCCAGCGGCGCGATGAAGCGGTCCTCGCCGCCATCCCGTCGCTCGACCCGGATGACCTCGGCGCCGAGGTAACCGAGGAGCGTCGCGCAATACGGTCCCGCGACGTAGCGGCCGTAATCGAGCACGCGGATACCGGAAAGCACGCCTTCAGTCACCGTTCTGCTCCAGAGGACGCCGCCGTGCGGCAGACAATGCGGGCCCGCGCCAAGGCAACGCCAGTCCAACCCCTTCATAATCGCACAGCGCGCCACGAGGGCGCGACGGTGCCCACGACCGACGCAGTGAGAGGAACCGCCCGTCCATGGACTTTCAATTAAGCGACGAACAGCTGGCGCTCCAGCAAACGGCACGCCGCTACGCGCGTGACAAGCTGCCGGCTCTTGCCCGGCAGCTCGAGGAAAGCAACCAGCCGCCGGACCGCGACGTGGTGCTGGAGTACGGGCGCATGGGCTTTCTCGGCATCAACGTGCCGGAACAGTACGGTGGGCTTGGCCTCGGCAACCTGGAGGCGCTGCTCGTGATCGAGGAGTTTGCCCAGGTGTCCTCGGCGGTGGCCTTCCCGGTCTTCGAGTCCTGCGTGGGCCCGGTGCGCGCCATCGAGCGGTTCGCCAGCGAATCGCTGAAGCAGCGGGTCGTGCCGGCGGTGTGCCGCGGGGAGCTCGTGGTTGCGGTGTCGATGTCAGAGCCGGCCGTCGGCTCGGCGCTCACGGACCTGACCACGCGCGGCGTCATCACCGGCGACACGGTCGTGCTCAATGGCCAGAAGCGCTGGTGCTCCGGCGGCGGTCACGCGGGCGGCTACGTCGTCTACTGCCGGCTGTCGGACGAGCCGGGCGCGCGCGGCATCGGTGCGGTCTACGTCGAGGACGGCACCCCGGGCATGACCTTCGGTACCCAGGAAACCCTGATGGGCTTTCGCGGCATCCCCTCCTCCGACATCTACTTTGATCAGTGCACCGTGCCGGTCGACAACATCGTGGTGCCGGCGGGCGGCTTCAAGCAGCTGATGGAGGCGTTCGATCTCGAGCGCTGCGGGAACGCCACGATGGCACTCGCCCAGGCGAGTGGTGCCCTCGAGGACGTCGTCGCCTACGTGCAGGAACGCCAGCAGTTCGGCAAGCCGCTGGTCGACTTTCAGGCGGTGCAGCTGCGGCTCGCGGAAATGAAGATGCGCGTGGACGCCGCGCGCCTGCTCATCCAGCGGGCGGCGTGCAACGCCGAGCGCGGCCTGCCGAGCATCATCGAGTCATCGATGGCGAAGTGCTTCGCCAATGAAATTGCGCGCGAAGTCTGTGGCCATGCCGTTCAGCTGATGGGCGGCTACGGGTACTCCCGTGACTACCCGATGGAGCGACGGCTGCGTGACGCGTGGGGCTGGGGTATCGCCGGCGGTGCGGTGGATATCCAGAAGGTCAATATTGCGGCGGCGATGGTTGGCCGGCGCTTTGATCAGCGCCGATGAAACCGTTCGCCGGGCCGATTCTGCAGAACGGGTACGTCGTGCGTGACTGGCGGGTCGCGGCGGAGCACTGGAGTCGGGTGCTCGGCGTGGGCCCGTTCTTTGTCATGGAGCACATCCAGTTCGAGCGCTGCACGTACCGCGGGCAGGCCGCGCCCATCGACATGAGCGTCGCGATTGCCTACAGCGGCGATCTGCAGATCGAGCTCGTGCAGCAGCATAACGACACCCCGTCGATCTACCGCGACTACCTCGACGCTTACGGGGAGGGCCTGCAGCACGTGGGCGCCCTCGTGGACAGCGTCGACGGCGTGCTGGCGGCCGGCGGCTGGCACGACGCGGTGATTCAGCGTGGCGAAACGAAGGCTGGCCAGCGCTTCGCGTACGTGGATATCGGCTGCCACCCGGGCGGCATGCTGGAACTCATCGAAGTGGACGCGACGGCGCGAAGCGCGTTCGCCTACATGAAGGAGCGGGCCGCGAACTGGGACGGCGAGCGGCCGATCCGGATCGCTAAGTAGCCGCGGGAATCCCGACCTCGATCCAGTCCGCGACGACCCGCACCGGGTAGCCGCGCAGCGGCTGGCTGGCGGGGGCGCCGAGGACGCTGCCGTTGCGGCAGTCGAACGAGGCCCCGTGCAGCGGGCAGATCACCCGGACGCCGCGCAAGCGGCCCTCGTCGAGCCGCGCGTAGCCGTGCGTGCAGATGTTGTCGACCGCGTAGAGGCCGTCCTTCACGTGACACAGCAACAGCTCTCGGGCACCGAGCGTGACCGCCCGCATGCTGTTCGGGGCGAGGTCCGCCGCCGGCAGGGCACGCTGAAATTCGACGTCGGGCATCGGCCACCTCCGGCCATCTTTGCTGCAGTGTGTCGTGACGTCCGCAAAAGAAACAGTCACGCTTGTTTCTTTCGCTGACGGCGCTAAGTTACCATCGATCGGTCGCCGCGGAGAACCGCCCGGCAGCCCTCGCCCCACCATCTTTACCGCGGAGAGTTGAGGCCCATGAGCAGGATCACGTTTATCTCCCGCATGACGGTCAAGGCCGGACAGGAAGCCGAGTTTGTGCGCCTGTGCAGCGAGCTCGCCGTCAAGGTCCACGCGAACGAATCGAAGGACAAGACGCTCTACTACCAGTTCTTCAAGCTGCGCGAACCGCGCCGCTACGCGGTGATCGAGTCGTTCAGCGACGAGGCCGCCGAGCACGCGCACATGAATTCGCCGTGGCTGGCCGAGTTCGGCCCCGGCATCGTCGCCTGCCTCGACGGCGAGTACGTCCGCGAATACCTCGACCCGTTTGCCGTCTGAGTGACGGCAGCGGTCGACTGCACTGGCCAGCGGAGAGCATGACGTGAGCACCAAAGCGAAGAAGAAGCAGCCGCGATCGCGGGCGGCGACCCCGAAGTCGGCCGCCAGCCGCGCGCCGAAGGGCAGGGCGGCCGTCGCCGCGAAGGCGAAGCCGCGCACCGGCACGAAGCGCGCCGCCGTGGCCGGATCCCAGGCCCCAACCAAGGCCGCATCCAAGGCCGCATCCAAGGTCGTAGCCAGGGCGACGGCGAAGCCAACGCGCCGGTCGTCGCCGACCGCGAAAGCGGCGTCGCCGGCTGCCGCCCGGGGCGTGCGACCGGCGGTCCGTACCGGGGCCGTGAAGAAGACGGCGGCCGCGGCGCGCCGGCGCGCAAAGCCGGTCGCGATCCCGACGCCGCGGCCCGAGGACTGGGCGTCGATCAGGATCGCGGTGACGACGATTGGCGACCTCCTGCTGACAGCCGCCGACCGTTATCCGGACTCCGATGCACTGGTCTTCGTCGATCAGAAGCTGACCTACCGTGAGCTTGCCCGGCGGGCGATCCTGCGCGCGCGCGGGCTGCAGGCGCTCGGCGTCAAGCCGCGCGATCACGTGGGCCTGCTGCTGCCCACCTGCGTGGAGTTCGTTGAGTACTTTTTTGCGATCGCGCTCTGCGGCGCGGTTGCCGTGCCGATCAATGCCCGCTATCGCGCCCACGAACTCGCCTACGTGCTCGAGAACGGCGACCTGTCGACCGTGATCACGACCGGCGACGTGCCGGAGCAGGTCGATTTCGTGGCGCGGCTGAACGCGGCGCTGCCCGGGCTCGCTGCGGCGAAGGACGCGTTCCTGCTGGAGCTCGACGGCTTTCCGAAGCTCCGTAACCTCGTGCTGCTCGGCAAGAAGCGGGTCCCCGGGTTTCTCACCGAGGCGGAATTCCACCGGCTGTCGGGCACCGTGCCCGAGATGAACGTCCACGAGGCGCGGCTTCGGACGCGCGTCCGGGACGTCGGGCTCATGCTCTACACGTCCGGCACCACCGCGAACCCCAAGGGCTGCCTGCTGACGCACGAGGCCATGGTGCGCAACAGCATCGCGCTTGGCCGCCACCGCTACCAGCTGACGCACGCGGACCGCTTCTGGTCGCCGCTGCCGATGTTCCACATCGCGGCGATTCTGCCGCTGATCGCCATTTTCGACGTCGGTGGTGCGTACCTCACGATGGGCCACTTCGACGCGGGCGAGGCGCTGACGATGCTCGAAGAGGAAGCCGCGACCGCGACGTATCCCTGCTTCGTGACGATCATGGCCGACCTCATCTACCACGAGAAATTCAAGGGCACGGACCTGACGCGCGTGCGGCTCATGAACTCGAATTTCGCGGTGCAGCCGCCTGGCATCAAAGACGCCATGCTCGCCGCGATGCCGAACACGATCCAGGTCGGGACCTTCGGCATGACCGAGACCGCGGGCACGGTCTCGACCAGCATGCTGACCGACAGCCTGGAATCCCGCACCGGCCGGCTCGGCAAGCCCCTGCCCGGTCTTGAGGTGCGGATCGTCGACCCGGAGACCGGACTCGATGTCGGCGTCGATGAGCGGGGCGAGATTCTCGTGCGCGGCTACAGCACGCTCGAGGGTTACTACAAGGACCCGGAGAAGACCGCGCTCGCGCTCGACTCGGGCGGCTGGTACCACACCGGTGACGTGGGCTCGCGCGATGCCGCGGGCACCATGATGTTCCATGGCCGCACGAAAGACATGCTCAAGGTCGGCGGCGAAAACGTGGCGGCCGCCGAGATCGAAGCCTGCCTGCAGCGGCACCCGGCCGTGAAACTGGCCCAGGTGGTTGGCGTGCCCGACCCGCGCTACGCCGAGGTGCCCGCCGCGTTCGTCGAATTCAAGCCCGACCAGAGCGCGACCGAAGCGGAGCTGATCGCCCACTGCCGCGGCGAGATCGCGGGCTTCAAGGTGCCGCGGCACGTCCGCTTCGTCACGGAGTGGCCGATGTCGACCAGCAAGATCCAGAAATTCCGGCTCCGTGAACAGCTGCTGGAAGCCCTGGGCATCCGTTCCTAGCGTTCCGAGGTAGTCACATGACCTGCTTTATTGCGACCCTGAAGATCAAGCCCGGCATGGAAGCGGAGTTCGAGCGCCTGCAGAAGGAGCTTTCCGAGCTGACGCATGCCAACGAGCCGGACACGCCGGTCTACGACGTCATCCGTCACCGCGAGCACCGCGACACGTACGTCGTGTACGCGCGCTTCAAGGACGAGGCGGCGTTCCAGCTGCACATGGCAACGCCGTTCCATGACCGCCTCGTGCCGCCGATCCTCGCCTGCGTGGAGGGCGCAATGGATCTCCAGTTCTACGACTGGTGCTCCTGACGGGCCAGCGGGTCCTGGCCCCGGCTAGAGGCTGTCCGCGGCCTCCAGCCGCGCCTTGAGGGTGGCGAGAAAGCCCGCACCCATCGCGCCGTCGACCACACGGTGATCGCAGGACAGCGTCAGGCTCATCAGCGGCCTCACGGCCGGCGCGCCGTCCATGACGACGACGCGGTCGCGCGCCGCACCGACGGCGAGGATCGCCACCTGCGGTGGGTTGATGATCGCGTCGAAGCGATCCAGTCCGTACATGCCAAGGTTGGAGACCGTGAACGTGCCGTCCGCGACATCCTCGCGACGCAGGGACCCCGCGCGGGCTCGCGCCGCGAGGTCGGTGACGGCCGCGCCGATCTCCGCCAGCGACTTTGCCGCCGCCTGACGCACGACGGGCGTCATCAGCCCGGAATCGGTGCTCACGGCGACGCAGATGTCGGCCTGGCTGAACGTCACGAGCTCGTCACCGACGAGGTGGGCGTTCAGGGTCGGGTGCTCGGCCAGGGCGAGCGCGCAGGCCCGGACGATGAAGTCGTTGACCGTCACCGGGGTGCCCGCCGCCTTCATGGCCGTGCGCCGCGCCTGGATCGAACTCGCGTCGACGCTGGTTTCGAGACGGTAGTGCGGGATCGTCTGCTTCGACTCGAGCAGGCGGCGGGCAATGGCGAGGCGCGTCGCACTGAGCCGGGCCCGGGTCGAGGGATTGCCTGACGCGACCGGCGCCGGACTGCTGGCCGATCCGGCGGCCGCGGCCTGCTCGACGTCTTCCTTCGAGATGCGGCCGTTGGGGCCGGTACCCTGGATACGGCTGAGATCGAGACCGAGCTTTTCGGCGAGGCGCCGGGCAATGGGGCTGACGTTGAGCTCGCCGGTGTCACCAGCGGCCGGAGCCGCCGGTGCCGGCGCAGTCGCCGCGCCGCTTGCCGGGGCGGCGACCGGGGCGCCGGTCGACGAGGGCTCGAACGAGGTCTCGGGCGGGCGAAAGCCCGCGATGAAGGCGTCGATGTCAGCGTCCGACACGGTCATCTCGGCACACACCGCGATGAGCGCCCCGACGGCGCGCGCTTCCCCGACCGGTGCGAGGATTCGCCGGATGAGACCCGCCGTCGGCGATTCGACGGTGTTGACGATCTTGTCCGTCTCGACATCGACGAGTGGCGCGTCCTTGGCGACCTGCTGACCCTCGCTGACGTGCCAGTCCGTCACGGTTCCTTCCTGCATCTCGATACCCCACTTGGGCATCGTGATGGCGATAATGCCGGGCACGCTCATGCCGACTCCTTCATGACAAGACGGATGGCCTGTTCGATCCGCTGCGGGCTCGGCACGTAGGCGCGCTCGAGCTCACGGGCGAACGGCACGGGCGTGTGCGGCGCCGTGACCATCTGGATGGGTGCCTTGAGCGAGCGGAAGCCGCGCTGCGCGACCATGGCCGCGATGTCGGATGCGATGCTGCAGCGGGGTGGCGACTCGTCGGCGATGACGAGTCGCCCGGTGTTCTCGACGCTCTCCAGGATGGTGTCGATGTCGAGCGGCGATACCGTGCGCGGGTCGATCAGGTCGCAGGTGATGCCATCGGCGGCCAGCGCGTCGATGGCCTTCTCGGCGAAGGTCACCATGCGGGCGAGGGCGACGACGGTGACATGCTCGCCTTCCCGGACGAGCGACGCCTCGCCGAAGCGGATCGTGTAGTCACCGTCCGGTACCTCGCATTTGCGCGGGTAGAGCGCCTTGTGTTCGAAGAACATCACCGGATCGTCGTCCCGCAGCGCGGTCAGCATCAGGCCCTTGGCGTCGTAAGCGTTCGATGGCACGACGACCTTGAGTCCGGGGACCGCGGCCAGCATCGGGTAGATGGTCTGCGAATGTTGCGCACCCATGTTCATGCCCGCGCCCATGGCGAGCCGCACGACCACGGGGCAGGTGGTCTTGCCGCCGAACATGTAGCGGAACTTCGCCATCTGGTTGAAGATCTGGTCGAGACTCACCCCGACAAAATCCGCGAACATGAGCTCGGCGACCGGCCGCAGTCCGGCGAGTGCGGCACCCGCGGCGGCCCCCATGATGGCCGACTCCGAGATGGGCGTGTCGATGACGCGCTCGGCACCGAACTTCGGCAGCAGCCCCTTCGTGATACCGAAGATGCCACCGGACGCCTCGCGCTCACCGGAGGTGCCACCGGCACCGCCGGACACGTCCTCACCGAGGACAATGACCCGCGGGTCACGCGCCATCTCGATGTGCAGGGCATCATTGATGGCGTCTCGCATCGATTTCTGCGGCATGGGTCTTCCTCAGTACGAGACGTAGACGTCGGTGAGCAGATCGGCCTCGGCCGGCGGTGCGGCCTCGCGCGCCTCGCTGACGGCGGCGTCGATCGCGAGCAGGACTTCGCTGTCGATCGATTCGAGGTCGGCGGGCGAGATACCGTGCTGGCCCGCATCCGCGGCAAAGCGCTTCAGGCAGTCCATGGACTCGCGCTGCGCGCGAACCTCGTCCTTGGCACGGTAAAGCTGCGGGTCCCCCTCGAAGTGGCCGTAAAAGCGCGTCGTCATCGCTTCGATGGTGTAGGGGCCATGGCCCGCCCGGCAGTGCGCCAGCGCGCGCTCCATCGTGGCGTGCACGGCGAAGAAATCGGCGCCGTCGCAGCGCTCGGCCGGCATGCCAAACGCGGCCGAGCGGGTCGTGATGTTGTTCGAGCCGACCGCGTACGAGGCGCCGGTGTGCTCGGCGTAGCCGTTGTTTTCGTACACGAAGATGGCCGGGACCTTGAGCACCACGGCGAGGTTCATCGCCTCGAAGACCGTGCCCTGGTTGGCACTGCCATCGCCGCCAAAGGCGATGCTGACGCTGCCGTCGCCGCGGTTGCGGCAGGCGATGGCGGCGCCCACGGCGATCGGTGGCCCGCCGCCGACGATGGCGTTGGCGCCGAGCATGCCCTTGCTGAAGTCGGCAATGTGCATCGAGCCGCCCTTGCCCTTGCAGAGTCCGTCGGCGCGCCCGTAGATCTCCTTCATCATGCCGCCGATGTCGCAGCCCTTGGCGATGCAGTGGCCGTGGCCGCGGTGGGTGCTGACGATGTAATCGTTGGTGGCGAGGCTCTCACAGACGCCGACGGCGACGGCCTCCTGCCCGGAATAGAGGTGGGTGAAGCCGGGAATGGAGCCCGTCTGGATCTCGACATGCAGGCGCTCCTCGAATTCGCGGATCGTCTTCATGCGGCGATAGGCGTCCAGCAGGCGCTCGCGCGTCAGGGGCCCGGTGATCGGCGTGGGGCGGGTGGTCAAGAGAACCTCCAGAACGAGGAGCGCCCGCGGTGGGCATCGGGGTGCGCCAGACTGTAGAGCAGGCGCTAAAAACCGTCAATTGTGCTCGAAACCGTCAGCCGTGACTTTCTGCCGGCCGCGCGGCCCACGCGGCCGCTGCCGCTCAGCCTGGCGATCGGCCGAGGTAGTGCTCGAGCACGCTGTGGAAATGCCGGATCCGCAGTTCCTGGCTGCCAAGCCACAGCCCGTCGAAACCGGCCGAGTGCATGCCGGCCTGCACGCCCGGCAGGTTCTGCGCGTCCTGGTCGAGCACCAGGCCAATCGACTTCTCGCCGTGTGCGGCACGAACGTGGCGCGGCCGCTCGGGCCACTCGTCGCCGTCCGGCACGAGTTCGAAGGTCCAGACGTCGTAGTACATGCGGTCCGGGTCGGTCGGGTGCGGCCGCTGGCGGAACAGCATCAGATCGTCGGCATGGGTGTTCAGCGTGACGTTCGGGAAAATCAGGTAGTGGTAGTCGTCGGTCAGCTGGTCGTCGTTCAGCCGCGAGTAGTCCTTGCCCTGCGCCGCCCCGTGCTTGCGCTTGAACTTCTGCACGTCGCGGCGGATGTTCTCGATCGGCTCGTCGTAGTCGGCCGGGTCCATGCCCGCCTGCTTCATGATGACCTTGATCGGATCGGGAATCGCATTGGGCTTGCGCACGCGCGGCGACAGGGTGCCGAACGGAATGAGGTACCGGTTGTGGTTGCCGTAGGTGTCGATCTGGATGTCGAGATCGTGCAGGTACCACATGAGCTGGGGGTGGATACCCTGGACGTGGTAGCTCTCGTTGAACGCGTCGACGGACGCTTTCCAGTTGCAGTGCCACTCGATCGTCACGTCACGCTTGAGCGCCATCTTGTGGAAGTTGTACGGCTCAAGATGCGCGTCGACCGGCGCGAGGTACTCTCGCAGCGGCTCAACCGCGGGGTTCAGGCTGAACCAGACGAGGCCATTCCAGATCTCGCAAGGCAGCTGGCGGATACCCGAGCAGGGCGGGGCGCCCTGCGGAAAGGTGTCGAGGTCGGGAATGCGCTTGAATGACCCGTCGAGGTCGTATTCCCAGTGGTGGTACTGGCACTTGAACGACTCGGTGCTGCCGGTGCCCTCGTCACGCAGCCGGTTGCCGCGGTGCTGGCAGACGTTGTAGAACGCCTTCACCGAACCGTCCTGCTGCCTGACGATCAGGACCGACTCGCGACCGATGTCTGTGGCGATGAAATCACCGGGCTCGCGCAGGTCCTGCGCGACGCCACCCAGCAGCCAGACCTTGGTCCAGAGGCGCTCCCACTCGAGCTGCAGGTACTCGCGCGAGGTGTACCGTTCCTTCGGGATGGGCTCGTGGCCGAGCCCGGGGTCCGGGGTCTGCTCGACCGGGGTTACAGGGCTCTCGGCCGGGCTGACGCGGCGTACCTTGCGGTAGGCCGGGGTGCGCGAGGCCTCGATCAGTGCAGCGCGTTTCACGTCATCCATGCTTGCTTCCTTTGCCGGTGCCGGCGGCTGCCGTTACAGACCGGCTGCCCAGCGCAGTCCGCGACGCAGCAGTTCGTAAAAAGCCGGGCTTTTCCAGCTGCCGCGCTCGACGTGAGGGTACTCCTTCATGAGCGGCAGCATGTCGTAGCGGCCACGGGCATGACCGAGGGTGAGGTAGAGCACCTCGCCGGCGCCGACCTGCTTCAGGTACATGACCGGGCGCGGCGCGTCGTCGTGCCAATCGTGCTCGACGAAACCGGGCGCATCGCCGTTGAACCGGGTGTGCAGCAGGACCCGGACGGGCGGATGCAGCTCCGACAGGTAGAGCTCGTCGTCCGCGCTGAACGGCTCGATACCGCTGACCAGCGGATGCTCGGGCTCGGTCGGTTCGACGAGATAGGGGGCGATCGGCGGGTGGGCGACAAACTGGCTGCCGAGCGTCTGCATGAACACGGGCGACGAGCGCGGCGCGTCCCAGCCCTTGCCCTTGATGTAGCGCAACACCGAGTTCGTGCCATGCAGCGCCAGCCAGCGCTTGCCCGAGGCCACGTACTCGCGCAGTCGCGCGGCACCGGCCTCGTCAGGAAGCACATCGACGGTGTAGGTGACGAGGAAGTCACTGGCCGTCAGTGCATCGAGATCGTCGTAGTTCTCGGCGACCCGGGTACGGATGTGCTCGTGCTCGAGCAGCAGCTTGAGGATTTCCGCACGCGCGAAATCCATGTCGTGGTATTTGCCGCCACAGACGAAGTAAGCCGAGGTGCGCGCGGTCGTCATCGACCGCTCAGTACCGGACGCCCTTCGTGAAGCCGTTGTCGGCGACGATGTTGGCGCCGGTGATCAGGCTTGAGGCGGGGCTTGCGAGGAAGCCGACCACCCGCGCCACCTCGTCCGGCGTACCGAAGCGACCGCAGGGCATGGCGCGCAGCGTGCTCTCGTAGAACTTGGCGTTGGTGCCCTTGATCATTTCCCACGCGCCGCCCTCGAAATACACCGGGCCGGGCGACACGGCATTGACGCGCACGTTGAACTTGCCGACGAACTGCGACAGCTGCTTCGCGTAGGTGATGAGACTCGCCTTCATGGCGTTGTAGGCCATCGGTGCGGCAAACGTCTCGATCGCATTCGTCGAGCTGATGATGACAATCGAACCCTGGCCCGATTTCTTCAGCTCCTCCATGAGGGCCTCGCAGCCGCGCACGGTGTGCAGCACGTCGACCTCGAAGCTCTTCCACCAGTTCTTCTCGCTGTCCATGCCGGCGCCGGCACTGACGTTCGGGACGAACACGTCACAGCCACCCAGCGAGGCGACGGCCTGTTCAAGCCAGGCCTTGTAGGCCTCGGCATCCCGCACGTTGACGGCGGTGCCGTACGCCACGGCGCCCTTGGCCTTCAGCTCGCGGACGGCCACCTCGACCTCGTCCTCGCTGCGGGCGCAGAACGCGACCTCGGCGCCTTCGGCGACGAAGAGCTCGATGATCGCCCGGCCGATGCCCTTGGTGGCACCGGTAACGATGGCCTTCTTGCCTCTCAGTCCTAAATCCATGACGAACTCCGGGGCCGCCGTTGGCGGCATACGCTGGTCACTGAACTATACAACCCGTCGCAAATAAAAAACAGTCATGACTGTTTTTGTCGGTGCCGGCGGCCCGGCGGGCCGGCGGACCCGGTTACTGGACGACGAGCGCGTTGTCGATCAGGAGTTCCGCGCCGTTGATGAAGCGGCTCTCGTCGGACGCCAGGAACAGCACGAGGTTCGCCACGTCCTCGGGCTTGCCGAGGCCGGACGGCGTCTGGTCGTACACGCTCATCTCCATCCCGAGTTCCTTGGTCGCCGCCTCGACCATGTGTGTGTGCATGGCGCCGGCGTGCACCGAATTGCAGCGGACGTTCGCTTTCTGCATCTGGCAGTGGACGGCGATGGCCTTGGTCATCGAGCGCACCGCGCCCTTGGCCGCGCCGTAGGCGTAGAACACGGGGTAGCCGAGGTGCGAGGCAACCGACGACATGTTGATGATCGAGCCGCCGCCGCTGTCCTTGATGACCGGGATGGCGTACTTGCAGCCGAGGAACACGCCTTCCGTCATCACGGCCTGCTGCAGGCGGAACTGCTCGAGGGTGGTGGACTCTGGCGTACCGATGATCACGATGCCCGCGTTGTTGACGAGCACGTGCAGGCCACCGAAGTGCTGCCGGACGCTGTTGATCACCTCGATCCAGCGCGCCTCGTCGCGGACGTCCTGCGTCAGGAACAGCGCCGACCCCGGATGGGAGGCGTTCAGCTCGGCGGCGAGCGCGTTACCGGCGTCGGCGTTAATGTCGGTAATGCACACGCGCGCGCCTTCCGCGACGAGCGCCACGGCATCCGCCCGGCCAAGCCCCGTGGCGCCACCGGTGATCAATGCAACCTTGCCTGTCACGCGACCCATACGTACCTCCAGTAGGTGTCGGGCCGCCGCGGCTGCGGCGCCTCGAACCGGCCTGACGCTAACAGTCAGGTGGTCCGGTTTCAATCACCTTTGACTTTTACCGACACGGCCAACATGCTCGCCGCAGAACGACGCTGTCGCTCCGGCCCGCGCTTGACGCGGCGCCGCATTTCTACCAGCGAGCCGTGACCGCCACATGCCGGATACCGAGAGCAATGCCGTCGCCACCGACCCGCCGGGCTGGCAGGCGCAGAAGAGCGCGAGCACGCGCAACCTGATCGTCGAAAGCGCCATCGCCTGCTTCGTGGAACTCGGCTACGCGGGGACCACCACCACCGCCATGGCGGCCAAGGCGGGCCTCTCGCGCGGCGCGATGCTGCACCATTTCCCGTCGAAGATAGACATCGTGCGGGCGGCGGTGGAGCACCTGCACAGCAAGCGGCTGAGGGCGTTCCGTCGCGCGATGACGCGCACGGTAGCGCCCGGTGCCGATCGCCTGGTCCAGGGCGTGCAGGCGTTCTGGGATCACGTCCGGCATCCCATGTTCGTGGCATTTTTCGAGCTCTCGGTCGCGGCGCGCACCGATCCCGAGCTCGCCGGCATCCTCAGCCCCACGCAGGAAGCGTTCGAGCGCGAGTGGTACCGGACGGCGAAGGAACTCTTCCCCGAATGGGACGGCCGTGGCGACCGCTTCGACATCGCCCTCGATCTCACCCGCTACGTCATGGAAGGCATGGCGATCAGTTTCCTGACGCACAAGGACGGCGAACGCGACAAGCGGGTGCTCGAATACCTTGCGCAGAAACTGCAGGAGCTGCGCGACCGCTGAGGCGGCCTCGCGGGCCGCCGGGAGCGGCCGTTCCACCGCCACCGACCCGTGCCGCGCTGCAGCATCTGTAGCGGCCGCGCAACGAGCCGGCGTCGAAAAACCGTCATGCTTGTTTCTTTTGTTGAGTCCGCGTAGCGTCGGCACTTGCGAGGCTGGCCGCGTGCCACGCATTGCCAAGTCTTTGATTAAATGCTGCAAAGCAGCGCGACTGACCGAAACGGTGAATGGCCGAACGACGGCAGTGGGCTTCGGCTCTCCGTCTGACGCTCCCAGTTCTTCAAGAGAGGTAATGATGAGCATTCGCACTGTGGCTGATAAACATCGCACGACACTGATCGCCAACCGCCTCGTTATGTCGCCTCTGGCGGCCGCCATTGCGCTGGCACTGTCGGCGCCGTCGGGGGCGCAGACGCCGACCACGCCGACCGCAGGCCAGCTCGAGGAAATCGTCGTTACCGCCGAGCGTCGCGAGTCGAACCTGCAGTCGACGCCGATCGCGGTCACGGCGCTCGGCGAGAACCTGATCAAGCAGGAGTCGCCGCGCACGATCGCTGACCTCGCGATGTACGTGCCGAACTTCTCGGCGAACAAGATCAACGGCTTCAACGCCGCATCGTTCGCGATGCGCGGCGTCGGCAACACCGACATCATCGTCTACAACGAAGCGCCGGTCGCCGTGCTGGTCGACGACTTCGTCATGCCGAGCGTGCAGACGCAGCTCCTCGATGCGTTCGACGTGCAGCAGGTCGAAGTGCTGCGCGGCCCGCAGGGCACGCTGTTCGGCAAGAACACGACCGGTGGCGCCGTCGTCGTGCGCACCAAGGCACCGAAGCTGAACGAGGAGAGCTTCGAGGCACAGGGCCAGTTCGGCAGCTTCAGCGCGGTGAACGCCCAGGCCGCCATCAACATCCCGATCGTCTCGGACCGCCTCGCGGCGCGCATCGTGGTCAGCAGCGAGAAGGAAGACGGCTGGATCCACAACAGCGGCACCAACACGATCCCGGCCTACACCGGGTTCGGCGGCACCTACACCGGTGACGGCAATGCCTACGGCGGCACGGACGTGTTCACCGGCCGCGCGAAGCTGCTCTGGCAGATCACCGACGATCTCAAGACGCAGGCCACCTACGAAATGGTGCGTGACCGGTCGCAGGCGCCGATCGCCGTCAACGAGACGCCGTCGAACATCGATCCCGCCACCGGCAAGCCCTACTACGTGTTCACCCAGCTGGGCCTGCCGGGCTACCAGGGCGGCGACCCGTTCTATCACGGCGGCACGAGCAACCGGGACAAGTACCTGATCGACATGCCGAGCGGCCACACGGTCGACGTGGACGGCATGTACCTCAACACCGACTGGAAGCTCGCCCCGGGCACGGTGACCTGGGTTCAGGGCTACCGCTCGCAGGACTCGAGCCTGCCGTCGAACTACACCGGTGTGGTGGGTCCGCTGTCGGTATTCGATGCCAACCGCTCCGACCGGCGCAAGACCTGGCAGGAAGAGGTGCGCTTCGCTTCCAACCAGGAAGGGCCGTTCAACTACGTGCTCGGCGCGTTCTACCAGCACGACGACACCAAGTTCTGCGTCTCGCAGATCCTCGGTCTCTACAACCTGTTCGGCCTGTCGCCGAGCTTCCCGGGCGCCACGCCGGGTGGCTACAACAACAACCCGCAGGTCCTCTGCAACGCGCAGACCGAGAAGTCGAAGGCGCTCTTCGGTGAGGGCAACTACAAGTTCAGCGACAAGCTGACGCTGACCATCGGCGCGCGCTACACCGAGGACTCGAAGGACTGGATCGGCCGCAAGCAGATGTTCGTGCAGCAGCTCGGCACGACCGGTGCGTACAACGCCGCCTTCACCTACCGCCAGCTCGGCAGCCTGATGAGTGCGGCGGACTTCAACAACTACTCGTACGGTGTCGTGACCGACAGCCACAGCTGGTCGGTGCCGACCTACCGCGGCAGCCTGTCGTACCAGTTCAATCAGGACCTCTTCGGCTACGGCACGTACAGCCACGGCTTCCGCGCCGGTGGCTACAACGACCAGGTCGGCACGTCGGGCAATGACATCACCCAGGACGAGCGCAAGCCGACCAACCCGGAGAAGGCGGACTCGTTCGAAGTCGGCGTCAAGGCCGAGCTGGACGACCGCAAGATCCGCCTGAACGAAGCGCTGTTCTACGTGCAGTACAAGGACGCCATCCGCCAGGTCGTCGTGCCGGTGACGAACATCAACGGTGCGGCGGGCGAAGAGACGCTGTTCCGCAACGCGGCGAAGCTGACCGTCTACGGCATCGAGAACGAGCTCGAGGCCCGCGTGACGGATGCGTTCACGATCCGCGCACCGCTGAGCTACCAGCACTGCAAGTACAACTCGTTCAGCAGCGGCACGGTGGCGGCAGGCAACTACGTCGACCTGTCGGCGCTGCCGGTCAATCGCTGCCCCGAGTGGACGGCGACCGTCAATGCGAACTACGTGATCCCGGTAACGGCGTCGGGTGGCAGCGTCATTCTTGATGCCTCTGCCAACTACGTCGCCAAGAACCTCGATACGTACTCGATTGCCGAGCCGTACGCCGCGTACACGCAGACCTACGCGGATGCCCGCACGCTCGTCAATGCATCGGTCATGTACCGCGCACCGAACGACACCTGGTTCGTTCGTGTTCTGTCGCGCAACCTGACGGACAAGACCTACCGCGTGTCGTCGCAGAACGTGGACCCGCTGTGGGTCTGGTCGTTCTACGGTGAGCCGCGCTACGTCGGCGCCGAGTTCGGCATCAAGTTCGCCGGTAAGCGCTAAGCGCCTTGGCAGTGGCGGCGCGGATCCGTCGATGATCCGCGCCGCCCCGGCCTCACGCGCCCCCAGCCGAGGTCTGCGCCCGTGAATGACCCCAGCTCCGCGGCGCTCATCGAGCAGCGTCTCATGCGCCTCGAGGCGCGTGCGGAAATCCGCAACCTCATCACCCGTTACTGCGTCGCGATCGACGATCGCGATCTCGCCGGTATCGGTGCCTGCTTCGCCGAGCAAGCCTCCTTTTCATCCGCCGACGGCGTCATGCACGCGACGGGGCGACAGGCCGTTGTCGCGCAGTTCGAGGGCCGTTTCGCGGTGCTCGGTCCCTGCTTCCACTTTACCCACGACCACACCCTCGATTTCGAAGACGGGTCCACGACCGAGGCGTACGGCCTCGTGCTGTCGCACGCGGAGCTGTGGCGTCATGGTGCCGCCTACCTCGCGGCGATGCGCTACGCGGACCGCTACGTCCTCGAGCGCGGCGCGTGGTGCTTCGCGTCGCGCGTCATCAGCTTTCTCTATTACGCGCCGATCAAGGACTACCCGACCTTGCTTGGCGCGCCGGACCGGATGCGGGCCTACGGCGATCGGCGGCCGGCCGACATCCCGGAATCGCTGCCGACCTGGCGCGGCTACCACGGCCTCGTCTGAACGCGTGGCCC
>CAITAM010000423.1 GCA_903890265.1 uncultured Pseudomonadota bacterium
ATCTCCGCCCTCGTCGAGAAGCTGAATGCCGGTTCACCCGTGTCGGTCGACGTGCCGCACGGCGATCGGGTCGCCTCGCTCGAGCTCCTGCCCCTGCCGCCGGTCGCGGATGCGCCACGCCGCTTCATCGGCCTTGAGCGCTCGCTCGCCGCGCGGGCGACGGCGACCGATGCGGTGGCGCTGCCGGCCGCGCTGCCGGTCGTGCTGCGCGACGACCGCCTGACCGGCCTCGCGCACCGTGACTGGTTCTGGGAACTGTACCGGCGGGACTTCGATATCGCGGCCCGGGAGACCCGCCCGCTCGCCGTGTTCGTCGCCGACATCGACTCGCTCGAGGCCTACAACCAGACCTTCGGCCGGTCCGCCGGCGACAGTCTGATCCGCCTGGTCGGCCGGGCGCTCGCGGCGGGCCTGCGTCGCTCGGGTGACCTCGTGGCCCACGACGGGGCCGGGCGCTTTCTGATCCTGACGCTCGGCGCGAGCGCGCAGCAGAGCGAGCGTCACGCCGAGGGGCTGGCCGGGCGGGTACGGGAACTGCACGTGCACCACCCGCGCTCGGGCGTGGCGCGCTTTGCCACGGTCAGTCTCGGGGTCGCGCACTGGGACGGCCGTCGACCCGACGGCGCGCCGGTGAGTGCACAGGCGGTGTACGCGGCCGCGCTGACCGCGCTCGCCGGGTCGCGTCGTGCGGGGCGCAACCGCGCCACGCTCGTGCGCGTCGCGCTTGCGAACTAACCCGGCGCCGCGTCGCTCGCGGGGCTGACCGCGACCAGCGCCCCGAGGCAGGCGCTGTCGAAATAATGGCGCTCACCGAAGCGGACGCGGCGCCGTTCGTCGATCGCCGCTCCCGCCGGGCAGTCGGCAAACTCGGCCGCGAGGCGCACGCTGAGCTGTTGCCCGCGGCTGAGCGCGAACTGGCCCGCGAGACCAGTTACGGGGCTCAGCTCGCGGAACGGCAGCGCGACGGTGCCGTTCGCGGCGACCGACAGGGTGCGCGTGCCGGCGGCGAGCAGCGCGTAGCCGTTGCGGTGCAGGGCTGGCAGCAGCGGCCCGAGCACCGGCCCGAGGGCGAGGCCCGGCGAGGGTGCCGCCACCGCGATGGCGCCGCGCTGCGGCTGACGAAAGACGAGGAGCTCCACCAGCAGGGCGGCCGGGGTCGCGGCGAGGGCCGACGCCGACCCTTGCGTCGGTCCTGGCGTCGGTCCTGGCGTCGCTCCTGGCGCAGTTCCCGGCGCCAGTGCCTGGGGGTGGCTCGGCGGCTGCCCTGCGGCGTGGGCGAGACCCGCCGGCAGGCCGAGCAGCAGGGCGAGGGCGTCGCGACGGGTGAGGGCGGGATCGTGTGGCATCGCCTTTCAGTCTAGCGCAGGCACCCGTCGGCGGTCAGGGTGCACCGAGCCGGTTCAGGAGGTCGTTCGCCGCGGCAAAGCGGGCGGCGGGCGACTCGAAGGTGCCGGAGAAGCGCAGCTTGCTCGCGCCCTCGAGCCGATAAAGGCGCGGCTCGCGGCTGACCATGGCGAGCACCGCCTTCGGGTCCACCGCGTGCTCCGCACCGAACTCGGCCACGCCGCCGCGCGGACCGACCTCGAGGCGCTTGAGGCCGAGCGGTGCCGCACGCAGCTTGAAGGCCGTGACGCGAAAGAGCGACTGCGCAGCATCCGGCAGCGGGCCGAAGCGGTCGATCAGCTCGGCCTTCAGGTCCTCGAGCGCCGCGGCATCGGC
Source organism: uncultured Pseudomonadota bacterium (assembly GCA_903890265.1). GTDB lineage: Bacteria > Pseudomonadota > Gammaproteobacteria > Steroidobacterales > Steroidobacteraceae > CAIKMS01. The sequence goes on from CAITAM010000423.1 coordinate 1,720, forward strand.
CGCGGCACTGATCCGCTTGTAGAGCACGAGCCGCAGGTGCACGTCAGGCAGGAAGTCCTCGGGCAGCAGCGCCGGTACCGACAGGTCAATTTCAGGTCCCGCGTGCAGCGGCCGCTCAAGATCCGGTTCCTTGCCGTCCTTCAGCGCGGCGACCGCCCGCTCGAGCAGTTCGAGGTAGAGCGTGAAGCCGATCTCCGTGATTTGCCCGCTCTGCTCGTCGCCCAGCAGTTCCCCGGCGCCGCGGATCTCAAGGTCGTGGGTGGCCAGCGCGAAGCCCGCGCCGAGCTCCTCGAGCGACTCGATCGCATCGAGCCGTTTCTTCGCATCCTCGGTCATCGCGCCCAGCGGCGGGCGGATCAGGTAGCAGTAGGCGCGATGGTGCGAGCGCCCGACCCGGCCCCGCAGCTGGTGCAGCTGGGCGAGGCCAAAGCGATCCGCGCGGTCGATCAGGATCGTGTTCGCGGTCGGTACGTCGATACCGCTTTCGATGATCGTCGTGCAGACCAGCAGGTTGAAGCGACGGTGGTGGAAGTCGAGCATCAGCTGCTCGAGGTCGCGCTCGCGCATCTGCCCGTGGCCCACCCGCACGTCGGCCTCCGGCAGCAGCGCGCGCAGCATCGCGGCGGTCTTTTCGATGGTCTCTACCGCGTTATGGACGAAGTAGACCTGGCCACCGCGGCGGATCTCGCGCAGGCACGCCTCGCGGACCGTGGAGTCGCTCCACTCGTGCACGAAGGTCTGCACCGCCAGCCGATCCGCCGGTGGGGTGGTGATCAGCGACAGGTCACGCAGTCCGCCGAGGGCCATGTTGAGGGTGCGCGGAATGGGTGTCGCGGTCAGCGTCAGCACGTCAACGTTGGCCCGCCAGCGCTTCAGGCGTTCCTTGTCCCTGACGCCGAAGCGATGCTCTTCGTCGACAACGATGAGGCCGAGGTCCTTGAAGACGATGTCGCTCTGCAGCAGTCGATGCGTGGCGACAACGATATCGGTCGTGCCGTTGGCGAGTCCTTCCTGGATGGCCTTGGACTCCTTGCCCGAGCGGAAGCGCGACAGCGACGAGACCCGGACCGGCCAGTCGGCGAATCGGTCGGCGAAGGTCTGGTAATGCTGCTCGGCGAGGAGCGTCGTCGGCACGAGGACCGCGACCTGCTTGCCGGCCTGTACCGCGACGAAGGCGGCGCGCAGCGCCACTTCCGTCTTGCCAAAGCCCACGTCGCCACAGACCACGCGGTCCATCGGCTTGCCCTCGCTGAGGTCGTTCAGCACGGCGCGGATCGCCGCTTCCTGATCCTCGGTCTCGTCGAAGGCAAAGGCGTCCTGGAAGGCGGCGTAGTCCGCTTCGCGCACCGACAGCGAGGTGCCCTGCCGGGCGGCGCGGCGCGCGTAAAGGTCGAGGAGCTCCGCGGCGACGTCGCGGATCCGCGCCGCCGCCTTCTTGCGCGCCTTCTGCCACTCCGGCCCGCCGAGCTTGTGCAGCGGGGCGGATTCGGGCGCGGCGCCCGTGTACCGGGCGACGCGCGACAGGGCGGTCACGGGCACGTACAGCTTGTCGCCACCGAGGTACTCGAGCACGAGGAATTCGGCCGGGCGGCCGTCGATGTCCAGGGTTTTCAGGCCCTGGTATCGGCCGCAGCCGTGGTCCTCGTGGACCACCGGTGCGCCGATCGTCAGGTCCTTGAGCTCCTTGAGGATCTGCTCCGGATCGCGCTCGGCGCGCCGGCGGCGCCGGGTGCTGTCGCGTGCCCGCTCGCCGTACAGCTGCTCCTCGCCAAGGATGGCCAGTCCCGGTCGCTCGAGCACGACGCCGCCGACGCCGGCGACCGTCGTGCACAGGCGGGACTCGACGGCGAGGAACTCACCCCACGAGGCGACGGTCGTGGCGCCAAGGTCGTGACTCTTCAGGAGGTCGGTGAGCACCTCGCGCCGGCCGAGCGATTCGGCCGTGATCAGCACGCGGCCGGTGAACGCCGCGAGCCACGCAAGCAGTGCGCCGGCCGGCGGTGTGGCGCGCGGATCGACGCGCAGCGGCGGCGGAGCGGCGACCGGAAAGTTGATGAACGACCGGCGCTCGGCGGCGGCCGCCAGCGGCTCGACTTTCGGCCGGCTGGCCACGACGTGCGCCGTGCCGGAGAGCTTGCCGAGAAACTCCTCCGGTCCGAGGTAGAGCTCCGCCGGCGGCAGCAGCGGCCGCTCTATGTCGTGGCGGCGCTGCTCGTAGCGCTCAGCGATCTCGGCGTGCGCGGCCTCAAGGGCCGGTTGCGTGCCCGCGGTGTCGATCACGAGGGGATTCGCGCCGAGGTAATCGAACACGGTGGCCAGCCCGTCGAAGAAGAGCGGCAGGTAGTACTCGACGCCACCGGGCGCGTGGCCGTCGCTGATCGCCCGGTACACCGAGGAGCGCGTGACGTCACCCTCGAAGCGGCTGCGGTAGCGCAGCCGGAACTCCTTGATCGATTCCGCCGTCAGCGGGAATTCGCGGGCGGGCAACAGGCGGATGGCGGGGCACAGCTCGAGGCTGCGCTGCGAGTCGACGTCGAAGGTGCGGATGCTGTCGATCACGTCGTCGAAGAGGTCGATGCGGTAGGGCTCCGACGCCCCCATCGGGTAGAGATCGACGATCGAGCCGCGGACCGCGAATTCACCGTGCGCCATCACCTGCGTGACGGCGGCGTAGCCGGCCGCGACGAGGCGCGCGCGCAGCGCCTCGAGGTCGAGGCGCTCGCCCACCGCGAGGGCGAGCGAGTGCATCGTGACGTAAGCCGGCGGCGACACGCGCAGCGACAGCGCGTTCAGCGTCGCGACGAGCACGCCCCGGCCGAGTGCCGGCAGGCCCGCGAGGGTCGCGAGGCGCGTCGAGGTGATGTCCGGGTGGGGCGAATAGAGGTCGTAGGGCAGGGTCTCGTAGTCCGGCAGCGTGAGGAGCGGCAGGTCCGGGGCGAAGAACGCGAGTTCGCCGGCCAGCCGCTCCGCCTCGCGTCCGGTGGGTACCGCGACGACGACGGGGCCCGGGTGCGCGCGCGAGGCCTCCGCGATCGCGAGGCTGAGTGCCGAGCCGTACAGCTGGCCCCAGTCGAGCCGCGCGCCGGCAGCGGGCAGTTCGGGCTTCAGGACGTCGTGCAAGGTGGGTTACCGCCGGGGGTGGGGGAGGGGCCGTCGACCGGCTCCGGAGGCGCGCAAGGATACCCGGATGGGCGCGCGCTCCATAGACCCGTCACCGCCGACCGGCCGGCGGCCGGCTGTGCTTTAATTCGCGGCCATGATTCCCCGTCTCGAAGCCTTTATCGGCTGGCGCTACGCGCGCACTCGCCGGGCAGGCGTCGCCGTGTCGTTCATCACCCTGGCCTCGATCGTCGGCGTGGCGCTCGGCGTGGCGGCGATGATCACGATCCTGTCGGTCATGAACGGCTTCGAAGCGGAACTGCGTGACCGGCTGGTCAGCCTGTCGGCGCACGCGACCGTGGCCGGCGGACCGGGGGACCCCGTGCAGGACATCGCCCGGGCCGCAGCGGTCCCGGGAGTCGCCGGCGTGGCGCCCTACCTTGAGCGCCAGGCGCTCCTGGTCGACGGCAGTGCCATGCACGGTGCGGTGCTGCGCGGCGTCGATCCGGCGTACGAGGCACGGGTTTCAGCGCTTGCCGACAGCATGGTCGAGGGCTCGCTCACCGAGCTCACGCCGGGCAGCGACGCCATCGTCCTCGGCCGGGTGCTCGCCTTCAATCTGGGGGTCGGCATCGGGGATGCCGTGACCGTCATGATCCCGGAGCCGGCCGCCGGGGCCGAGGATCTGACGCCCAGGATCCGCAGTTTCACGGTCCGCGGCATTTTCGAGGTCGGCGTCCAGGACCACGACGGGGTTCTCGCGCTCGTCGACCTCCGTGATGCCGAGGCCTTCGCCGGCCAGCCGCGTGCCGACGGGCTCAGGCTCCGCTTCACCGACCTGTACCAGGCACCGCGCCTGGCGCGCCAGGTGGCCGCAGCGCTGCCGGGCGTCCGGCGGGTGCGCGACTGGACCGAGGAGAACGCCACCTATTTCCGCGCGATTCGCCTCGAAAAGACCATGATGACGCTGATGCTCGGCCTGGTGGTGGCGGTGGCGGCGTTCAACATCGTCGCCTCGCTGGTCATGGTGGTGCGGGCAAAGCGCACCGACATCGCGATCCTGCGCACGCTCGGCATGCGCCCGCGCGAGGTCGTCGTCGTCTTCCTCGTCCAGGGCCTCGTCATCGGCTGGGGTGGCGTGCTCGCCGGCGTGGGCCTGGGTCTCGTGCTGTCCCACAACGCGCAGGCCATCCTCGACGTCCTGCAGCGGCTGCTGCATTTCCAGCTCTTCAGTGCCGACGTTTACTACGTGACGAGGATCCCGAGCATCGTCCGGCGCGGCGACGTCATCGGCATTGCGACGGCGGCGTTCCTCCTCACGCTGCTGGCGACGATCTACCCGGCACTGCGCGCCGCCCGCACGGAACCGGCCGAGGCCCTGCGCTATGAATAGCGGTGGCGATGCCGGCAGGCAGCGTGGCCGCCAGGGTCTGCCGTTCGAGATCCTGCTCGCCTGGCGGTACCTTCGGGCACAGACCGACAACGGCTTCCTGTCGTTCATCTCGGTGATCGGCATCGTCGGCATCGCGATTGGTGTCGCCGTGCTCGTGGTGGTGCTCTCGGTGATGAACGGCTTCGAGGAGGAACTTCGCGCGCGGATCCTCGACGTGACGCCGCACGCGACCCTCGCCGAGACCGAGGCCGGCATCGGCGACTGGCGACCGATGCTCGCCACGATCGAGCGCGCACCGGGCGTGGCGGGCGCGGCGCCGTACGTGGAGAGCCAGTCGCTCCTCGTGGCCGGTCAGCAGGTCAGCGGGGCCGAGATCTACGGCATCGATCCCGCGCAGGAGTCGCACGTCTCCAACCTCGGCAGGAAGCTCTCGGCCGGGACGCTGGACGCGCTGAGCCCCGGCAGCTTCCGCGTCGCGCTCGGCCGGGCGCTCGCGGCCGAACTCAAGGTCGGGATCGGCGACCGGGTGATGCTCTTTACGCCGCAGGGAACGTCCTCGCCGGCGGGGCTCATCCCGCGGACTCGGCGGCTGACCGTGGCGGCGATTTTCGACTCGGGGATGTACGAATACGACCGCAACGTCGCGTTCATCAATCTCGCCGACGCCGCCCGGCTGTACCGTCTGAATGACGCGATCAGCGGCTTTCGTCTCAAGGTCGAGGATCCGTTCGCGGCGCCCCGCGTCGTGCGCGAGGTGGCCATCGGCCTCGGCCCCGACGCGCAGGGGCAGCCACGGGAATGGTACGTGCGGGACTGGACGCGCGCGCATGCCAATTTCTTCCAGTCGGTCGCCACCACCAAGGGGATCATGTTCGCGATCCTGCTGCTGGTCACGGCCGTGGCCTCGTTCAACGTGGTCTCGACCCTCGTGATGCTCGTTCGCGAGAAGCGCCACGACATCGGAATACTTCGCACCTACGGCGTCTCGCCGCGCAGCCTGATGCTGACCTTCGTCGCGCTCGGCACCGCCATCGGCTTGCTCGGCGTGCTGTCGGGCATCCTGCTCGGCTGGGCCGTCGCGGCGAACATCACCGGGATCGTGCGTGTGCTCGAGCACCTCCTTGGCGTGCATCTCATCGATGCCAAGGTGTATTTCATCGACGAGCTGCCAAGCCGCGTGCGGCTGGCCGATGTCGGGCGGATAGGGGTTACTGCCTTCGTGCTCGCCTGCCTGTCGACGCTATTGCCCGCCTCGTGGGCGGCGCGAACCCAACCTGCGGAGGCCCTGCGCCATGACCAGTGATGACGGCACGCCCGTGCTCGAGGCCGAGGGCGTTGCGAAGCACTTCCAACAGGGACCGGCGCGAGTGGACGTGCTGTCCGGCGTCTCGGTCAGGATCGGGCGCGGTGAGCGCGTGGCCATCGTCGGTGCCTCGGGCTCCGGCAAGACGACGCTGCTGCAGATTCTGGGCGGGCTTGACCTGCCGAGCGCCGGGGAGGTGAGCATTGCCGGGCAGGTGATGTCGCGGCTCAGCGACGCCGAGCGCGGCCGGCTGCGCAACCATTCGGTCGGCTTCGTGTACCAGTTCCACCACCTGCTGCCCGAGTTCTCGGCGCTGGAGAACGTGGCGATGCCGCTGCTCGTCCGGCGCACATCGCGCCAGGCGGCCTTCGCGGCGGCGGCGGCCATGCTCGAGCGGGTGGGGCTGAGTGCACGGCTCGATCACCGCCCGGCGGCGCTGTCCGGCGGCGAGCGCCAGCGGGCGGCCGTTGCGCGGGCACTGGTGGTACGGCCGGACGTGGTGCTGGCCGACGAGCCGACCGGCAACCTCGACGGCGGCAACGCGCTGCAGGTCTTTGAGCTCATGCTGGAGCTCAACCGGGAGCTCGGTACGAGCCTCGTGATCGTGACCCACGACGAGCGCCTGGCGGCACGCCTCGACCGGACGCTCGAGCTCAGCCTCGGGCGGCTCGAGGAGCGCCCGGCGGCCGGCTCTCGCACCGGCGCCGGCTGAACCCCGGCGTACCGACCGGCGGCGTGGGCGAACGCGCGGAGCCGGGTCCCGACGAGGTATCATGCGGGTCCTGATCGCGGGGTAGAGAGCCGAAAATCTGATGTGGGAAATCATCCAGGCCGGCGGGCCCGTCATGTGGCCCATCATTCTGTGCTCCGTCGTGGCGCTGGCCATCATCGGCGAGCGGCTGTGGAGCCTGCAGGAGAGCCGGGTGGTGCCGCCCGAGATCAGCGCCAGGGTCTGGCAGCTGGTCGGTAGCGGTGAGCTGACCGACAAACACGTGGCGGCACTGGAGCAGAACTCGCCGCTCGGCCAGGTGCTGGCGGCCGGTCTCGCGCAACGCCACCGGCCGCGCGAAATCGTCAAGGAAGCGATCGAGGATGCCGGCCGGCACGTCGTGCACGAGCTCGAGCGTTTCCTGAACATGCTGGGCACGATCGCGGCGGTGTCGCCGCTGCTCGGGCTGCTCGGTACGGTGATCGGCATCATTTCGGCGTTCAACGCGATCACCCACGGCGGGGTCGGTGATCCTCGCGCGCTGTCCGGCGGCATCGGCCAGGCCCTCGTCGCGACGGCGGCGGGCCTGTGCGTCGCGATTCCCTCGCTCGTGGGCTACCGCTACCTGCGCGGACGCGTCGATCGACTGGTCGTGCGCATGGAGCGCGATGCGCTCAAGCTCGTGCAGGCGCTGGACGATCGTCAGCCGACGGCGCAGGACGCCGGTGCGGAACGGCGCAAGCGCAGCGCCGTATGAATTTCCGGTCGCGGCGCGAGATCGAGCCCGAGATCAACGTCACCTCGCTGATCGACGTCATCCTGCTGCTGGTCATGTTCTTCATGGTCTCCACCACGTTCGTGACCGACGGGCGGCTCAACGTACGCCTGCCCCAGGCCAGCGCGAGCACGACCACCCGTGCCCCCGACCCGGTGGTGATCACGGTGCTCGAGGACGGCAGCTACCGGGTCAACGAGCGGGCGCTGGCCAACACCAGTGCGACGACGCTGCGGGCCGCCCTCGAGGACGTGGTGGCCGACGGCCGCGGCAAACCCGTCACGATCCGGGCGGACGCCCGCGCGACCCACCAGGCGGTGGTGACGGCGATGGACGTGGCCGGCCGGGTCGGCTTTGCGCAGGTCAACATCGCCACCATCGGCGCCACCGCAGCACCTGCCGGCGACGCCCCGCCGGTCGCGACGCCGGCGGCCGGCGCTGCCACCAGCCCCGCCCCATGAGTTCATCGCCGGGACCCGCGGTCGGTTCCGAGGCGCGGCGGATCTACACGCGGCTCCTGGCGTACGCGCGGCCGCACTGGGGAATGTTTCTTGTCGGGGTGGTGGGCATGGTGCTCTTTGCCGGCGCCAACGTGCTGCAGGCAGAGCTCGTGCGGACCTTCCTCGACGGCACCTTCGTGCGCCAGGACCCGGATATCCTGGTTCGCGTACCGCTGGAGCTGATCGGTCTCTTCGCGGGCCGGGGCCTCGGCGACTTTCTGTCGGTGTTCGCCATGGCGGCGATCGGCCGGCAGGTGGTCAAGGGCATTCGCTCCGATCTCTTTCGTCACCTGCTCGACCTGCCGAGCGCGTATTACGACCGCGAGTCGAGTGCCCAGCTGCTGTCGACGCTGACGTTCAATACGGAACTCGTGGCCGAGGCCGCGACCAACGCGGTCACCTCGCTCATTCAGGACACCCTGACGATCGCGGGACTGCTGGCCTTCCTCGTCTATCGCAACTGGCGCCTGACATTGTTCGTGCTCGCGGTCGCGCCGGTGATCGCCTGGCTCATCCAGCTCGTCAACCGCGCATTCCGCCGCTACGCCGCCAGGATCCAGAGCTCGATGGGCGACCTGACGCAGGTTGCCAAGGAGGCCCTCGACGGCCAGCGGCTGATCAAGATCTTCAATGCCCAGTCGCACGAATCCGCCCGCTTCGAGCAGGCGATCGAGGCCAACCGTTTCCAGAACATGAAGCTCGTGCGGACCCGCGCCTTCGCCAACCCGCTGGTGCAGATGATCGCCTCGGTGGCGCTCGCCGCGGTGCTCTATGTCGCGATCAAGAACGTGCTCGCGCACGGCATGACGGTCGGCGAGTTCACCTCCTTCCTCGGCGCTCTCATGATGCTGCCGGCGCCCTTGAAGCGGCTGATCGGGGTCTCGGGGGCCATGCAGCAGGGACTCGCCGCCGGCGCGAGCGTCTTTGAGGTGCTGGACGAGCCGGTGGAGACCGACACCGGCAGCCGGGCGCTGGCCCGCGCGGCCGGCCGCATCGATTTCGAGTCGGTGAGCTTTGCCTACGCCGGCAAGGAGCCGGCGCTCGAGAACGTCAGCTTCAGTGTCGCGGCGGGTGAAAAAATTGCCGTGATCGGCCGCTCCGGCAGCGGCAAGTCGACGCTGGTGGGTCTCGTGCCGCGCTTCTATGACGTGACCTCGGGACGGGTGCTGCTCGACGGGCATGACGTCCGCGAGTACCGGCTGAAGGACCTGCGCGCGAGCGTCAGTCTCGTGAGCCAGGACGTGATACTGCTGGCGGGTACAATCCGCGACAATATCGTCTTCAACACCGAGGGCGTCAGCCGCGAGCGTCTGGACGCCGCCGCGCGTGCCGCCCACGTCCTTGAGTTCACGGACAGCCTGCCGGCCGGTCTCGACACCGAGGTCGGCGATCGCGGTGTGCTGCTGTCCGGCGGTCAGCGCCAGCGCATTGCCATCGCGCGCGCCCTTGTACGGGATGCACCGATCCTCATCCTCGACGAGGCGACCTCGGCGCTCGACAACGAGTCCGAACGGGTCGTGCGCGATGCGCTCGATACCCTGACCCGCGGCCGGACGACGCTGGTGGTCGCGCACCGGCTGTCGACGGTCGAGTCGGCGGACCGCATCCTCGTGCTCGAGGACGGCCGGCTGACCGAGAGCGGCCGGCACGACGAACTCCTGGCCCAGGGCGGCGCTTACGCGTCGCTGTACCGTCGGGAGCTCGTCGGCTGAGCGGCGAGCGGGTCCTTGAGTCGCTCTGGTACGGCCGCCATCCCGCGGCCGTGCTGCTCCTGCCGCTGTCCGCGCTCTTTGCGCTCATCGTCTTCGTCCGCCGTCGCCTCTATCGCGCGAGGTTGCTGCCGGTCACGCGCGTCGCGCGACCGGTCGTCGTCGTCGGCAACCTGACCGTGGGCGGCACCGGCAAGACACCGCTCGTCATCGCCCTCGCGAAGGCGCTCGCCGCACAGGGACTCCGGCCCGGGATCGTCAGTCGTGGCTACGGGGCATCGGCCGCGGCCGCCCGGCGGGTACGGCCGGAGGACTCGGCTCAGGAAGTCGGTGACGAGCCGTTGCTCGTTGCCCGTGCCACGGGCGTGCCGGTCGCGATCGGGCGCCGGCGCGCCGAGGCCGCGGCGCTGCTGGTCGGTGAGGTCGACGTGATTCTCTGCGACGACGGACTGCAGCACTACGCGCTCGAACGGGATCTCGAGATCGCGGTCATGGACGGTGCGCGCCAGCTCGGCAACGGCTGGCTGCTGCCGGCGGGGCCGCTCCGCGAAGGGCGGGCCCGGCTCGGCGAGGTCGACTTCGTGGTGGTCAACGGGACCGGTGGCCCGAGCGGCGCGCTGCATTTCACGATGGAGCTCGGCGAGGCGGTGCAGCTCTGCGACGGCCGTCGTCAGCCGCTCGAGGCCTTCGCGTCGACGCCCGTGCACGCGGTGGCCGGCATCGGCCACCCGCAGCGGTTCTTTGCCGCGCTCGCGGCCACCGGCATCCGGGCAACGTGCACGCCGTTTGTCGACCACGCGGTCTACCGCGGCACCGAGTTCGAGTTCGGTGACGGCCTGCCGGTACTGATGACTGGCAAGGATGCCGTAAAATACCGGCGGTTCGCCAAGCCAGGGCAGTGGTGCGTCGAGGCCGAGGCCGTGCTGCCGCCGGCCGATCTGGCCCGGCTCGTGTCATCGATCGTTGCGCTGTTCGCGGCGCGCAAACCACGCCTTGCCGCCCTTCTGGAGTGACCATGGATACCCGCCTGCTCGAGATACTGGCCTGTCCCGCCTGCAAGGGGCCGCTCGTCCATGCCCGGGCGGCGGAGGTACTCGTCTGCCGCGCCGAGCGCCTCGCCTACCCGATCCGTGACGGCATCCCGGTGCTGCTCGACGAGGAGGCGCGGTCGCTCGCCTCCGACGACCCGCTGCTCGCCCGCTGAGAATGCCCGGCGTGGTGCGGGTCGTGATTCCGGCGCGTTATGCCTCGACCCGTTTGCCGGGCAAGCCGCTGCGTCTCATCGCCGGACGCACCATGCTCGAACACGTGTATGCGCGGGCCCGCGACGCGGCGGTGGGGGACGTCGTGATTGCGACCGACGACCCCCGGATCGTCGCCGCCGCACACGGCTTCGGCGCCGACGTGCAGCTGACCTCGGCGGATCACCTGTCAGGGACCGATCGTCTCGCCGAGGTCGCGCGGGTCCGCGGCTGGGCCGACGAGGACATTGTGGTCAACGTGCAGGGCGACGAGCCGCTGCTACCGCCCGCCAACGTGGTGCAGGTGGCGGCGCTGCTCGCCGCCGACCCCGGTGCGGCGCTCGCGACCCTGGCAACCCCGCTCGCCGAGCCCGGCGATTGCCGGGATCCGAACGTCGTCAAGGTGGTGGTGGCCGGCACGAGGGCGCTCTATTTCAGCCGCTCGCCGCTGCCGTGGCACCGTGAGTTCGCATCCGCCGGGCCCGACAGCCTCGACCCCTGGCAAGGCGCGTTGCGCCACGTCGGTCTCTACGCGTACCGGGTCGGCGACCTCAAGCGGCTCGCCGCGCTGCCACCGACACCGCTCGAGCGGGCAGAGCGACTGGAGCAGCTGCGGGCGCTGGAGAGCGGGCTTGCCATTGCCATCGCCGTGGCGCACGCCGCGCCAGGGCCGGGGGTGGACACGGAGGACGATCTCGCGCGGGTCGACGCGGCGCTGTCGCGACCGATGATATAGGGCGCCAGCTGTCTGGAGCCTCGGCGGTCACCAGTCCGCAGTCAAAATATCAATGACCGGAACGCGTGGCACGGAATGGTGACGTTGCTCGTGTCGCTCGTGATGAGCCACGGCAGCAAGTAGAGCTTGCCGCCCAGCGTCCTCAGCTCCTCGTTGAAATGGACGTGCTCGCATTGCTGCATGCGCACAATGTGCGTTTGATTGCCCGAGTCGCGGAGCGCGTACACCCTCGATCCAACATAGGGGTTCGGTGCGCGCCGGACGTAGTCGAGTCGGTAGAGGCCAAAGCCGCCAAACGCGGAGTGGACTTCGAAATGATCGAGGGTCGGCGCGAACGTCCTGATGCGCTTGCCGAACGTGGAGTCAAATGCCTCCTGGTCCGGCAGACCCTCGACGAGCGACGCCTTGACAACCTCAAACCACGCGTCGCTCGGGCAAAGCTCGGGATGACGAAAAGCCCAGACGTCGTAATACATGCCGAGGTTGTTGCCGAAGATGGCTGCGCAGTCGGGCGCGCGCCGAAGAAATTCGAGGGCGGCTCGCAAAGCGGCAGGGTCCAACGGGCGGGTGCTGACGTCGTCCATGTCGGTGATGCACAGGACGTCATAGTCGGCAAACCGGGAGTCGCCGCGGGCCAGTTCAAGGCAAAGGTTTCTGATGAACTCGAGCCTGAGCGTGCGTACTGGCAGCCGACCAAGTCCTTTGAGCTCGTGGAAAATGAAGTTGCGGCGACCTCGGCCCCAGGCCTCGATCTGCTGCCGCGTGTCGTCCGTTGAATCGTTTTCAATCAAGACAAAGCCCGTCTCGTCGCTTAGCGCGCTGAGCCGTTCAAAGTTGGCGAACACGGCCGGCAAAAACTGGCCGCAGTCACGCGCGGCACCGGCAAAAACGATCTTCGTCATAATCGGGCTGTTCGACGGGGTTGCAAAAGCCGGCTGATCGACAATCGAAGAGAAACGCCGGGGAGGATATCATCGGGCTCCCCTCCTCGATATCACCATCGCCGTTGGCAGCCGGACCGCCTATGACTCATTGCGACGTGCCGCCGAAGGCCTGCTCCGCGCCTTGTCCCCGGTGCTGGCCGGACGACCCTCATGGCTCCTGACCACTCGCTCCTGTTCGTCTGCACCGGCAATATCTGCCGCTCGCCGACGGCCGAGGGCGTGTTCCGCGCGCTCGCCCGGCGCGACGCGCCGGACCTGCGGCTTCTGATCGACTCGGCCGGTACCCACGGGTATCACATCGGCGAGCCGCCGGATCCGCGCACCATGGCCGCCGCACGGCGGCGGGGCATTGACCTGTCGATGCTGCGCGCCCGGCAGATCACAGCCGGGGACTTCACGCGCTTCGACCGCATCCTCGTGATGGACGAGGCGAACCTCGCTGCCGTCCGGGCGATCCGTCCCTGTGCCTCGGCGACGAGAGTCGAACTCTTCCTCGACTATTTCCCGGCCGCCGGTGCGCGCGAGGTGCCGGACCCTTACACCGGGGATCTGGCCGCCTTCGAGCACGTACTTGACCTCGTCGAGGGCGCGGCGCGCGGTCTGCTCGCCTCGCTGAACTCACCGCGCGCCTGACTTGACTGCCGAGGCGGTGGCGGAGTGGCCGCCGTCGGCTGCTGTCATAACTCCGACGGGCACGGAGCGCCAGCGCAGGTCATGGAGTCGGGCGGCCGGCGTGGTGGTTGGCTGCAATCGCTTGGAAACCAAAAGCCCTTATACTTTGGCATTGGGTTACGACCGGGCGAACACGACGGCCTGTGCCGCGCTGACGCCAACAGGTGCCTGCCACTGGCGCGTCCCCCGCCGCCATTCGCAGGCCGCCGCGCCAACGCGCAACAGGCCGTAACCGCACACCACCGCATAACACCGGGATGACGCACGTGAAAACCATCGTGGATTGGCTCTTTCTGATCGTCTGCCTGTGGGGCTGCTCAACCAGCCTGGCCGAACCGGCGCTCGGCCCCACCGAGGCCCAGGCCATCGCCCGCGAAGCCTTCGTCTACGCGGCTCCCCTCGTTCTGGGATACGAGACGCTCTACAAACAGAGTGTCGATTCCACCGGGCAGGACTTCAGGGCGCCGTTCAACCAGATCTGGCACAACCGGCGGGCGGCTGCTCCGGATGACGACAGCACCGTCGTGCCGAACGCCGATACGATGACCTCGTCGGCCTGGCTCGACCTTCGCAGCGAGCCCGTCGTCATTACCCTGCCGAAGATTGACGCGGGTCGCTACTACTCGGTGCAGCTGGTCGACTTGCAGACTTTTAACTTCGCCTACCTAGGGACGCGGACGTTTGGCAACGACGGTGGCTCGTTCGCCATCGTCGGGCCGCACTGGAAGGGCAGGCGGCCGGCCGGCGTTCGCGCCGTCATCCCCTGCGAGACGGATTTTGCGACCGCGATATTCCGCACGCAGGTCGTCAATGCCGACGATATCGGTAACGTGCACGCGATCCAGGATGGCTACCGGATCCGATCATTGAGTGCCTTCCTCGGTACGACGCCCGCGCCCGCGGCGCCCGCGATCAACTGGCCTGCGCCTGATGAAGACATCGCCGAGCACGCCGTGGCATACGAGTACCTGAACTTCCTGCTGCGTTTCAGTCCGACGGTACCGTCCGAAAAGGCCCTGATGCAGCGCTTTGCCAAGCTCAACGTCGGCGCGGGCAAGCATTTCGACTACGACAGCCTCCCGCCGGACATGCAGAACGCGATCTCGGCCGGAATCTATGAGGCAAAGTCGAAAGACCTGTCGCTCACGATAGCGAAGGTGAATTCAAAGCAACTGCCGATGGGCGAGCTGTACGGAACCCGTGAGTTCCTGAAGAACAACTATGTCTACCGCTATGTCGCGGCCAAGATCGGGCTGTACGGCCAATCACGCGAGGAAGCGACGCAATACGGGTACTACGTCGACGGGGCCGGCAAGCGACTCAACGGCGTCGTCAATCGCTACGAGCTGCGCTTTGAGAAGGACCAGTTGCCGCCGGCCGGGGCGCTCTGGTCGCTGACGCTTTACGGGACTCGCAACCAGTTTCTGGTGCGCAATTCCCTGCAGCGTTACCAGATCAGTTCAACCACGCTGGATCGCTTCCATTACGACGAGGACGGTTCGCTGACGCTTCAGGTCTCGAAGACGTCACCGGGCGGCAGCGATGAAACGAACTGGCTGCCGGCTCCTAACGACGGGTTCTTCATGATCCTTCGTCTCTACCTGCCGAAGGAGGAGGCCCTCAACGGCAGCTGGAAGCCGCCGGTGCTGAAGGCGATCCCGCTCAAATAGTCCGTGTTGGTCGCGCCGGGGACCATCGGTCCGCGGCGTGGCGGCGACGAACGATGCCGCGGGCACGCGGCCCGCCGTGGGAGGAACGCTGGCACCTCGTCAGGCGCTGTCGTCGCGGCGCGGGCCCCCGGAACCCGGGCAGACCCGGGTTCCGGAGGGATACCTCGCCCGACTGCCAACTCGCCTTAGCCGTGCGCCGGCGGGTTCGGCGGTGTCGCAGCCAGCGCTTCGTGGGCGGCGGCCGCGGCCAGTCGTTCTTCCTCGGTGGGTTCCGCGGCGGCAGCCGCCGTCGCCACCGGGGTGATCGCGACCGCCGGTACGACCGCAGCCGGCGCGTGCGCCGTGCCCGTCGCGTGGTCCATGGCATGGCCGTTGGCGGTCGCCACCTCGTGCGTCACCACGGCGGTGACGATACCGACGGCCGCGCTGACGGACTTCGGGGCGGCGGAGGCGGTCGGCGCCGTCTCGACGCGGTCGGCAGGAGCGGCGGCGATCGATGCACCCACCGGGTGCGACGCAGCCTCGGCGGCCAGCGCCGGGTGAGCGTCATCGTGAGCGTGCGGTGCGGGCTCCGCAGGCGGGGCGTCGTGGGCAGCCGTCGCGTGGCTGTCGGTGCCTTACTGGCGCTCGTAGGCTTCCACGTCGAGCACGGGGAATTTGCCGGAATCGCCGATGTCCGGAATGCCGTCACCGTGCGGCAGGTCGTGACCGGCGCTGCCGGCCTCGGCCGGTGCACCGCCGGCCTGGCCGCCCTCGCCACGTCCGCGACGACGGCCACGACGGCGGCGGCGCTTCGGTTCACCGCCGTTGCCGCGCGCTTCGCCGCTGGCGTCCTGCTCGG